>CANLGD010000046.1 GCA_947490145.1 Flavobacteriia bacterium | reverse complement strand
TACATGATGTTTGGCGATAGCGCGCAATATTTAATGGCTGCTTTAATTATGATTTCAACTTTTGGTTGCAACAACGGTTTAATCATGTCGGGATCTCGTTTATTTTATGCCATGTCAAAAGAAAATCTTTTCTTCAAAAAAGCTGGAATTTTGAGTAAAAATGGGATTCCTCAGTTCGCTTTATGGATTCAATGCGCTTGGGCAAGTATTTTGTGCTTGTCTGGTTCTTATCAAATATTGATAAAATTCGCAACATTTGGTTCGATGTTATTCTACATAGTTACCATTACAGGTTTATTTGTGTTGCGTAAAAAAATGCCTGATTTACCAAGACCTTATAAAGCTTTTGGCTATCCAGTAATTCCATTTTTGTACTTACTTTTTGCAGTAATAATTTGCATTGGACTAACTGTTTTTACTTTTCAAGATACAGTTTGGAGTATCATTTTGATTTTAGTAGGATTGCCAATTTATTATTTCTTTTTTAGAGAAAAGAATTGAGTTTAACGCTCAATTCTTTCCATTCATATTGATGTCGTAATATTCACTTGTTTGAATTTTTCCTAATTTGAAATAGCGAATTTCTATGTCCAATAAATTTTCTTGGTAAGCGATTCGTTTTTCTAAATCTGGTAAATTTGGATTCATACAAATATCCCCCAAATAATTTGTTTTGGATAAATCTCCTTTCAACCAACGACCATTTCGTTTTCCTTGAACATATTCCCCAACTTGGCTTAATTGACCATTTGGTGTGTAATATTTCCAAACTCCAGTAGGTAAATTATTCAACATTTGACCTTCACTTTGCAAAGTTCCATCGTCATAATAGTTTTTCACATAGCCATTAGATCGACTTTTTTCTTTTGAAACATTAATTTCACCAGATTCTGAAATTGTCATAAATTGCCTAACTTCATAATGATCTGTGTGCGAACAATCGTAATTTTCAATTTTTTCGATTACATAACTACTATGTAAAAAATTTCCAAGTGTATCAAAATCTGTTCTTATTCCTTTGGATTTGAATTTGATGCTGTCATTGATTTTTAAGATTGTATCGAAATAATCTATCTCGTAAATTTTATGACCTGCATAATCGTAATACATCCAACAATCAATCTTTTTTCCATTTTTGATAAATCCATCTCGTGCAATTTTTTGATCGGGATAATATTTTGTTATTTGATATTTTATTCCATTTTTATCAATAATACTTGGTCTTCCATAATAAGGTTGCTCAAAACTTTCATCTGACATCAATCCATATTGGTAGAATAAATCATAGGTACTTGGAATGTTAACTAAATCTTCTGGACGGAAATAAATAGAATCTTTCCAGTCAAATAAGTAACGAACACTTAATTCATTTTCCTCCCAAATTTTTTCTTCTACAGGGTAAGAATAAAGGAATTTTACGTAGTGATAAATCGTTCCCAATGAATCAAATGCTTCGTAATCTTGAATTGGTTCACCATTTAAGAAAAAGCCATGTTTTGCCAAATTTCCATTTGCATGAAAGGCTTTTGATTCACCTTGTAACATGTGATTTTGAAAATTTAATTGATACAAAACGATTGTATCTTTCCCTGGCAAAGTTAATTTTGTATTTGCAATTCCATCTAAAAGGCCTTCTTCATAATAACTTTCATTGGTGATTAATTCATTTTGCTCTTTTACTAAGCCATCCAAAAATCCATCCTTATAATTTCCAGAGAAGGTTTTATATCCTTTCCAATCATAAATTATTTCTTTACCATTTGGAATTCCTTTGTTATAATTGGAGATTTTTTCTAAGAAATAAGTTTTTTTTTCAGGATAATCTGCAAGCCCTGGCTGAAATCCATAATTTTCGTCTTGTGAATCATTTTTCGACAATGGATAAGCATAATTATATGATTTTGTTTCGCCTTGTTTTTCGCCATTTAAATAATTTATTTCTGTCAATATCTTCCCAAATTGATCTAAACATTTCCAAAGACCTGTCGGTTTTCCATCTATGAATCTCCCAACAATTGTTTTTGTCTTTGCTCGATCTTTACTCATAGGTATTCCTGATTCATCAAACATTATTCCTTCATTGTAATCTACAACAAACAAATCATTCAGCACAGGAAATAGTTCCTTGAAATTATTATCATAATTTTGGCCAACGTCGATGAATGACAATAGTTCATTTTTGGATTTTCCTGTTTTGAAGTAAGTTTCGATTTCTTTCGCCAATTTTTTTTGATACTTTATGCCAGATAAATTTATTTTTAGAGCATTATCTTTAAAATTAAAAGAAGGTTTTTTCGCTTCATAATTGATTTCAAAAGTCCCAGTAAAAGGTTTGTTTTCAAATAAAACTTGATAATCGTCAGTAATTCTATATCCTTGAAATAAATCAAAAATTTTAGAGCTTGGCAAACTGTCTTTGGAAATATTTCCTTCGTAACTTCCGTTTGAAATTACTTCAGTTGAAATATTTTTAAATTTCAAGACAGATTTTGAAGAGAAATAATTGTAATCTTCACCAAATTCGTACTTTAATTCCATTTTAGGTGTTTGGTTAATTGAATTAATATTTATCTTCACTTCACGTAAACTTGGATCTAAAATCATTTCTACGCAAGGTTTTTTGTTTGCATACCATGATTTGAAGAAAGTAATTTTTTCTAGATTTAATTTCTTTAAAGTATCGTATTTATCGTACTCATAAATATCTTGCTCAACGTAGTGTTTAGCCAAATAACCATCAATGATAAATTCAAGTGGAGCTAATTTATCAATCGGTCTAGATTTGAAATCGCCCAAAGAATCATAAACAGCCTTTTGAATTAATTCACCTTTTTCATTGAAAATCGAGGAATAGTATTCTTTCAATTCTTCAGAGTATTCAATGATGTTTGCAGCTTGTCCGTTATCCCAAAAAAGGGTATCTTCTTTTAAAATTTCGCCATTTTTTATTTCGTATTTAAACTTTTTTTGACCGTTTGGATAAAATTCTTCGTAAATTCCGTTAAATAATAATTCAACACCTATGCTGTCAATTAATTTTCCCTTACCGAAATATTTATTTTTAAGAAAAGCCTGGTCGTTGTATTCTAGTTCTATATTTCCATTATTACTGTATTCATTTTCATAATCTAATCCATCATATGAAAATATTTTTTCTTCAGGAAGTTCCAAGTCCTCTTCAATCTTTTTGTAGAATTTATAAAATTTATTGAAATTTATACTTACATCATTAATTCCATTCTTAAAATGTATTGTATCATATAAATCATAATTATTAAATAAATTGCCTCTAATTATTGGTTTATGTGATATTTTAGGATTTTTTTCATCCAGTTTTGCATAGGTAAAATGTTCTTTCAAATAATAAGAATCAATGTATTCTATTCCTTTAAAGTAATATCCATCCTCATAGCAAAACCATTCACCTGAAGCTTCACCATCTGCATAATTCCCTTTAAAAATCAATTTATTATTTTTATATTCTAGATAGGGACCATTAATCAAACCATCACTATATTGACAAATTACCTTGTCAAAAATAGGCTTTTGATTTAGGATCATCATTTGATTAACGTTAAAATCTATGATAGAATAAAATGTCCAAGTACCAGTTCTTTTTCCTTTTTCATAATAACCCTTTTCCAAGGTGTCCCCGCTTGGATTTATATAATATGAAAATCCCTCAAGCATGTTATTCTTAATTTCAAAATATCCAGCAATTTGGTTTTTTTCACTTGAAAGATTGCCTTTTTCATCCAATTTTAAGATTTCTTTATAAAATTGAATATACTTTCCATCTTCAATTTTGTCAATACTGGGAGTTAAAGTTTGAAATAAATTAAATTGACTTTCAAAAAACTTTTCGTGATTTTGTCTAATAAAAGTATTCACCCTAGTATTTAATTTTGAACGGTAACTAATTAAATAATCTTTTTTAAAATAGGCAAAATTTTCTGCATAATTTATAGAATCTGCAGCTAAATCTGGAAGGACGTTATTGAAAAGAATTTTTAGATTTGAATCTAATTTTTTATTTGTGGCAGAAATTATGTTCCAATTGACAGTTGAACTTTTTTTGTGGGGATAAATAAAATAGTTTTCATTGCCCACCTTCATTTTTTCTTGTGAGAAAATGTTTTGAGAAAAGAAAAGAAGTAAGAAAATTAAATTTACTTTAGACATTTTGTGCTTGGTTACGAATTTTGAATGTATTTTATTTTGTAGTCACTTGTAAAGAGCGATAGTGAAGTGTTTCTTTATAGAAAAACCCTTGATTTTCGTCGTTTTTTTTGTGATGATTTATTTCCTTTGGTCTTCCGAATTCATCAAAAATAATGTTGTTTTCAATGTGTGTTATAAAATTCCCCTCAGAAAAAGTAGAATCAATGTAGCCATTCCATTGATGGTTTTTATCGAATAAAAATGATCTTCTATATTCAAATGGATAATGTTGCCGTATTATCCTTTTTATGACACCACTTTTCCAATATTCATAAGTGTGAACTTCGGATTCGGTCACAATATTGTCAACATGAAAACGCTTAAATGGTTTACGTATTGAGCCATGAATTATCCAATCATCTTTTAATGGGTGTACAATTGAATCAACAGAAAGTGGTCCCCAATTTTTCTTATTTTTTATTATGAAATAATTATTTCCTTTTTCAGTATCGATGTAAGTTGAAAATTTCCTTTTTTTGGAAAGAAAAAATAAAACACTATATTGGTGTGTTCTATCTTGAAATAATTCAGTTGTAAATTCATCTTTTAAAACTTTTTTAGAAATCGAAATAAAGGGTAATGCGCGTACTTTTCTGTAACCAGAATTTAAAAAATTTCCTTCGTAAATAAAATTTGCACGAGATATTTCACGGTCATCAAAATAAGCATAAATGACAATTTGATCTACATATCCGTTTAGATCAAAATAATATTCGATTTTCTCTTTGGGAATTGCTTCTTTCTGTGAATTTATTTCACTTGTGTCACCTAAGATCCTAGGATAAAGGCGTTTCGTGATTTTATAAATTTTATGCGCTCTGATTAATGAATCGTCGAACCACAATGGGAAATTTAATTCTTCCTCAAAATCATTGTTAAATAAAATTGGATTTAGCCATTGAGCAACTTTTTTTGGCTCTTTTTGAATAGCTTGCTCGCCTTCATTTTCGCAAGAAAAAAGCATAGTCAAAAAAATCCAAAAAATAATTTTATATAGCACAGTTCAAAAATATTGAATAAAGATACATTTATTTTTGAAATAATTTTACCACCGGGAATATTTTACAAAAAAACAATTAATTTTCTTTTTAATCGTTTGTTCAAAATTTTGATTTCAGTTTACATAAAAAAACAGCGCAAATCATAAGATTTGTTCCGTTTTGCACTTCTTCGGAATGCAAGTTGTCGGCGAAAGCTCTAAATTGTGGAACCTTTTGGAGGATAGGAAAAAGTTAAAGAATCAGAGTCACTGCAGGTAATTCCAAGAATAGAGCGGATAAAAAGTTAGTGCAAAGTAAAATAAAGAGGAGCGAGAACCACGCTCGCTTTTCACGCTCACTCTATTTTTTTGGAGTCAACTGACCTATTTTCGAACCCCTTTTTGGAGGATTTGGGAGTGTTAGTAAATGCGTTGAAGTGAATTTGAGAAATTTATTTCTTTAAGGATTTATTATGAATGGTGGTAAAATTATCAGAAGAAGATAAAAGAACAAAAATGAAAGTGGCACAAATTATTATATTTTGTATAAAAAGAAAACTTTCCAGGAGTTCAAAGGATTCCGCCTCACATCATATCTTGATGAATTTGGATTTTGTGAGTCAAATTGGATAGAAGACTCTTTGGAAATAGTCTACTTTTAATGTTATAAAGAATCACATTTATTTTTAATCGCTCTTTTTCTTGCGCGTGTTTTTAGCGATAATGCGTTAAATGCAACTTTTTATTTGAATTAGTCGTCTCTTGTATATTGAAAAAACAATCTTAAATAAATATGAAATTAACAACCTTATTAAATTTAATACTATTATTATTATTTGTAAATAGCGCAAAAGCTCAGGTAAATTCTTTGAATCTACTTTATAACTCGGTTCCCGGTATAGGATGTCATTCGAATATGTCTGCTTGCTTAACAACAGGTGCTCTTCCTGAATCAGGCGCTCGTATTATTATTGATTGGACAGATGGTTATTCAGATACTTTAATAGTTTTTTCGGCACCAAATTCACAAAACTGTTATATCTTTGAACACGATTATTCGCAAGTTGGTGTATATAACGCTATAGTAGAGGTAACTAGTGGAACTTTAGGTGGTCAAATTATGGCGTCACAGACAATAGAGTGGGTAATTACTAACACTTCAAACTGCGGATTTTTTAATATAATTTCATTATTGAATCCATCAGCAACATTTTTATCAAATGTACCGATTGATATTGTCGATAATTTTAATGCGGCAACGACTATTTACCCTAAAAACTCATTTGGAAATAATTACTATACTGAATTAGATGTTAATAGTAGTTATACGGTTAGTATAAATAATAATTGGTTGCAAAATAATGGGTATACTCAGACATCACCCAACTTTATTATTGACTCATTTGATGCAACAGGTAGAGCTGAAAATCTGCCTATGAATATGACCTTAGAGTGCAATGGAGATGGGGCTATCCCAAATCTAGAGATCAATACGGCATCCGCTTTTCAATTTTTAGCACCAATTCAAAATGGTAATATTTCTGTTCAAATTTGTAATATTTCATGCGGTAATACAGCCAATAGCGAAGTGAAAATTGCTGTTCCATCTGGTGTAATTCCAATACTTACGAATACACCAAATTCTTTATTTTCGAATGATACTGTTACAATATTAGTTCCGTATTTAGATGGAATTACTACAATTTACTTTCCTTGTTTTTTTAGTGGTAGCACACCGGCTGGAACTATATTAAATTTTTCTGTCAGTGTTTCGGCAATTGGTGAGCAAGATTTCAATTTTAATAATTTACCATTCTATGCGACTGTTTTAAATTCATATGATCCAAATGATAAGAATTGTAATTTACCAAGATTTATTAATCCGAATTTAAACGAAAATTTGCAATATACTGTTCGTTTTCAAAATGATGGAAATTATCCCGCCTTAAATGTTTTAGTTAGAGATACCATTTCATCAAATTTAGATTTATCTACTTTTAGGTTTATTGGTTCAAGTCATCCAGTATCTTATAACATTAATCCATTAACAAGAGAGGTAACTTTCAAATTTAGTGGAATTAATTTAGCACCTTCAAGTCTTAGCATAGAAAATAGTCAGGGATATTTCACGTATAATATTGATGAATTACCTGATTTGAATTTAAATTCCGAAATAAAAAATACCGCATACATTTATTTTGATTTTAACCCACCTATAGTTACAAATACTACAATTAATACTAATGGATTTCTAGGTTTGGACATTAATGATTCAGATAATAAATTTAATTTCATTATTTTTCCTAATCCAACTAACGGAAAATTTACTTTGGATTTAGCAGAAATGGTATCAGTTAAAATCTATTCATTGATAGGAGCTTTAGTTTATCATCAAGAAGTTCAAAAAGACGAACTTATAGATTTGACAAACTTTAAGAAAGGAATTTATAACATACAAGTGGAAACCGCAGAATATATTTATGTAAAGAAATTAATTTTAGAATAATTAAAAAATTAAAGCGCAACTATTTTGTCGCTCTTTTCTGTTGAGTGGGCGAAAGGTCTGAAATATCGAAATTGTTTATTGATTTACAAAAAGTTAAAGTATTAGAATCATTGCAGCTAATTCCGGGGAAAAATCGTATTGAGAGAGTTAGTGCGAAGGAAAATAAAGAGGAGTAAAACGCTCTCGCTTTTTACTCCTACTCTCTTTTTTGTGGTCCCACTTGGAATCGAACCAAGCACCTACTGATTATGAGTCAGTTGCTCTAACCGAATGAGCTATAGGACCAGATAAAGCTTAGCTTTAAATATTGATTTAAATTACTTTAAATCAATAAGAAAATTAAATTTGGATTTTTACCAAAATAAAATTTCGACTGCAAAGATAGTTAAACTTTAGATAAATAAAAGAAAAGTTTAGTAAATTAATTGAAAAAATTATTTCATTAATTCTTCAATAATTCTGTCCATAGAATAACCTTCTGCTTCTGCTCGGTAATTTCGAACAATTCTGTGTCTTAAAATTGGTTTTGCAACAGCTTTCACATCGTCAATATCTGGAGAGTATCTACCATTAATTGCTGCATGGCATTTTGCCCCGATCACTAAATATTGTGAAGCTCTTGGTCCAGCTCCCCAACTCACAAAATCTTTTGTAATTTGAGGTGCGAATTCTGAGGTACTTCTTGTTTTTGCGACCAACTTAACAGCATATTCCAAAACATTATCTGCAACAGGAATTTTACGAATTAATTCTTGGTATTTAATTATTTGTTCACCAGAAACAATCTGATTTAATTTAATTTCTCTATCAGTTGTCGTGGCTTTTACAATCGCTAATTCTTCGTCATATAAAGGATAGTCCAGCCAGATATTAAACATAAAACGATCCAATTGTGCTTCTGGAAGCGGATATGTTCCTTCTTGTTCAATCGGATTCTGAGTAGCTAAAACAAAAAATGGTGCAGGTAATTTATAGGTTTGCCCAGCTGTTGTGACACATTTTTCTTGCATTGCTTCTAATAATGCTGATTGCGTTTTTGGCGGAGTTCTATTTATCTCATCTGCTAAAACAATATTATTAAAAAGAGGACCTTTTATGAATTTAAATTGTCTTGATTCATCTAATATTTCAGATCCTACAATATCTGATGGCATTAAATCAGGTGTGAACTGAATACGATTAAAACTCAAACCCAAAGTTTGTGCTATTGTGTTTACAAGTAACGTTTTTGCTAAGCCAGGGACACCAACTAAAAGTGCATGTCCTCTTGAAAAAATTGAAATTAATACTTGATCTACAACTTCCTCTTGGCCAACAATTACTTGATGAATTTCATTTTTTAGTGCTTTGTAATCTTTCACTAATTGATTTACAGCTTCAACGTCTGACATATTTTCTAAAATTTAAGCTAAAATTATGGTGTACTTACCCAATTATTTTTAAAAGTACAAGTGAATTCTTTGTCGATTCTAATATAAGCATTACTTACCTTTGATTCAACCCACTTATTTAAAGTTAATTCTTTTTTTCTATTTTCTGCAGCTCTTTGAATTAAGGAATAATCGTCATTTAAATTTGCATAATGTGGTTCCGTTCTATTCATTAAACGAACAATTCTAATTCCTTGTTTTCGTTCTGTGAAATCAAAATAAAATGAAGGCTTTGAAATATCGCCTTTTCCTAAAGCATCTGTTAGAAGATAAATTTGCTGATCCACCTGATTTAAATCCTCCATACTCCAAGTTTGTTCACCTGTTATAGGATTTGTAATAATTCCCTTATTTTGTTTTGTGTTTAAGTCATTAGAATAAGTTACAACTGCATTATCCCAAGTAATTGTATTTTCTTTTAATGCTTTGTAAGCTTGTTCAATTTTTTCACTTGCGAAAGCTAAACTCTCACGATTAAATTCAGGTGTAATTAAAATATGACGACAGGTATAATCATCACCTCTTCTCTCTATCAATTGAATAATATGATAACCATAATCTGTTTCAAAAACCTGACTTATTTCATTTTCTTTTAAGCTAAAAACTGTTGCTTCAAATTGTGGAACCATCATTCCTCTTGAGCCTTCTAGTTTTCCGCCCACTTGCGCGCTTCCAGGATCTTGAGAGTGAATTCTAGCTTGCGTTTCAAAACTTTTACCTTTCAAAATGTCATTTCGAATGTCTTCTAATTTCTTCCAAGCCAAATCTTTATCTGCTTTTGTAATCTCTGGAAAAAGTACAATTTGTTGGAAGCTTAATTTAGAACTAATTAAAGGAATACTATCTTTTGGTATTGTTACAAAAAACTGTTCAATCTCTTTAGGTGTTGTTGTTATTGCTCCCGTAATTGTTCTTTCCATATCTTCAGAAAGTAAGCGTTTCTTAATTAATGGCCGAAATTCATTTTTGATGTCAACTATTGATTTACCATAAAATGCTTCCATTTTTTCTTTTCCTCCAATTTGATTTTCGATTACACGGATTCTGTTTTCCATTTCAGCATCAACTTGAGCATCTGTAACGACTAAACTATCAATTTCTGCTTGATTTAATAACAAATTTTGAAACATTAATTGTTCTAAAATAGCACAATCTGTTTGATTAGTAAGTTCTTGTCCTGCTTCCATAGCTTGAAGTTTTTGACTTTCGATATCTGATTTAAATATCACATTATCTCCAATTTGTGCAACTATTTTGTCAATTACATTTTTAGATTTTTCTTGACAAAAAGAAGAAACTGTAATAAAAATTGAAAATACTAAAAAACTTAATTTCATTGATTTGTTTTTTCTTTAAACGAAAGATTTAAAAATCTCACTTTTAAATATTTGTGTAAAGTTGATTAAAATAATCAATCTATTTATAAATTGTGTTGAAGTTTTGCAAAAATTAACAAAAGTGATCACGATAAACTTAAGAACTTTTGAAAATGTATACTTTAAAAAGGAATGTAATTTTGAAGTTTTTATTTTTGTCCTAGAGAATAAAGAACAGCTTCATTTACAATGATTGGATGTTTTTTACTTAATTCATCTAACCAAATTTTTTCCAAATAATTTTGATAATCTGCAGTAATTGCTCCTTTTGCTTCGTCAAAGGATTTGTTCCCAGCAGGTATCAGTTCTTCAATTTTTAATACATAAAACTTACCTTCAAACTCAAATGCTTTGTTTAGACCTTTCTTTAATTCTCGATCTTTTAGATATGGAGTTTCACTGATTTCGAACTTATTATTTCTAACTCTTAAATTTAATTCAGATTTTGCATTTATTTTATCCAAAACTTGTTTTGAGGTAATCGTATCGTTTTTTAACATTGCCTCAACATTGGCAGCAATATCTCTATTTATACATTCATATACAACAGTATTTGCTCTGCCTTTCCATTGGTATTTATTGCCATTATCATTGTAAAACATCTTTAAACCACTTGTATCTTTACTTGCCTTATTCCAAACTTGGTCAGTCATTACCTCATACAATAAAATACCATCATGATATTCTTGCATAAGAGCTCTAAAATCTGGATGTTTTTGCTCTAAATTAGATTCCTCGTATGCTAAAATTTCAGCTTTTTCCCAATTTTTATATTGAGTATTAATTAAGTCTTTGTTATTTGTTTTTGAAACAGAAGCATAATTTTTCTCCAAATATTGTGCAAAGCTTTTTTGAGTAAAACTCTTGCCATTCATTGTGAATAATAGTTTATCTGATTTTATTGATCCTGCCTTCCAAGTTCCAATAAAGTATGTAGAGTCAATTGCTTTATAAAACGGACTTAATGTTTTCTTTGTCTTATTGGCATAATTGTATTCTTTTTTCAATTTAGTTACAAAGTAATCTTGTGTTTTCTTAGAACGATCATCGCGTTTTACTTTGTTTTGTAAATCTTTCTTCATAGTTTCATAAGCAGCAATATCTTTCCAGCTGATTCTTTTTATGATATGAAAACCGTATTGAGTTTTTACTGGTTCAGAAAAATCACCATCGTTTTTAAGAGCAAATGCAGCTTCTTCAAATTCAGGAAGCATTCTAGTTGTTGTACCAGAACCAAATGGAGGAAGAACTCCACCTTTTTCATTTGAATTGAAATCATCAGAAAAACCTGTAACTAATTTCTCAAAATCATCTCCTTTTTTAAGTTTCTCGTAAATTTCTTGCGTTTTTTTACGCGCATCTTCAATTTGTTCAGGAGTATCTTCTTTTGAAATTGCAATCATTATATGAGCTGCAGTCATTGTTCCTCTAGCTGGTCTTTCTCCTACAACTTTTAGAATGTGATATCCAAAACGTGTTCTAACAGGATTAGAGATTTTTCCAACTTGAGTGCTATAAGCAGCTTCTTCAAAAGGGAAAACCATTTGGAATGCTGTAAAATAGCCTAAATCACCACCGTTTTGAGCAGCAGATGGATCATCTGAACCACCAACACCTTTTGCAACAGTTGCAAAATCCTCTCCGTTTTCAATTCTCTTTTTAAGTGCCAAAACTTTATTGTAAGCAATTAATGTATCTGCTGAGGAAGCGTTTTCATCTAATCGAATAAGAATATGTGAAGCGCGAATTTCTTTTTTTAGACGTTGATAGGCTTCTTTAACCATTTCCTCATTTTTCTCATTGTCAACAAGATATGGAGCAGCTAAAGATTTACGGTATCCTTCTAATTCTCTTTTTAATTTTGGAATGGTGTCATAGCCTAACAATTCTGCTTCAGCTACTTTTAGTTTGAATTTTTTAAACAACTCCATGTATTCATCCAAAGATGCTTTATCGTATTTTGGATCAGGATTATTTTTCAAATAAATCTGCAAAAATTCTGTTTTGGACACTTTTTTACCTCCGACTTCCAATACCGTGTGGTTATCCTGAGCAAGCATAAATCCAGTTATAAATAAACTGGCAATAGTAACTAATATAGATTTCATTTCGCGATTTTTTATTTAAAATTCATTCCAAAAATAGATAATATTTTACACAAAACAAAATTTCCTTTTTTAATTTTATTTTGACTAAAAACTTAGTGATTCAAATTTCATAATATTATACTATTGGAGTTGCTGACTTTGAACGATCTAAAAGTTTTAATGGCTTTTCATAAATAAAAGTTATCATTACGATTATTGAAAATGATAATAAATTAAAAATGTGATTTTAATTTAATAAAACTTATGGTTGCATTATATCCTGCTCAAACGAATATCATAAAGAATCCATATTTTTCGCCACGTTTTTTCAATTCGTTCACCATTTGAACTGATAATTTTGCGCCTGAGCAACCAATCGGATGACCCAAAGCAATTGCTCCATCATTCACATTTACGATTTCTGGGTTGAGTTGTAATTCTCTCGTTCCAGCCAATGATTGTGGAGCAAAAGCTTCATTTAATTCAAATAAATTGATGTCACTTTGCTTGAAGCCTGCCATTTTAATTGCTTTTGGAATGGCATCCAATCTCTAACAATCTAAATATCTACTTCATATTCGCCATTTCTTTTTCACTAAATTCGTCAATGTATTGCATAACTTCAAAGTATATTTTTAGTTTTGACTTAGGAATTTTTGCAATTAATCTATCATCAAAATCAATAACTACATCTCTAGCAATTCTTCTTTTTTCTATTCCCTTTTGAGTTAAAAAGATGAATACTTTTCGTTTATCTATTTCATCAATTTTTCGATAAATTAGATTATCTAATTCCATAGATTTTAATGTTCTAGATAAACTGGTAGGTTCCATGCCCATTTTTGGACCAAGTTGTGTACTTGGAGTTCCTGCTTTATCAATCATCAATAAAATATAACCAACAGAGATTGAGATATCAGAATTATTAGATTTCTGATTGTACATGCGCTGGATTTTATGCCAAGTTTGGCGAATAAAAAAATCAATCGTTGTTCTTTTAGATTCCATAATTTTCTTTTAGTAGGGTATTTTTTACTTTAAATTTAAGTTTTGTGCGCCAAAATACAAAAAAATAAGCACGCACAAAATTAAAGAGAAAATATTTTAGATTTCTTTTTATGTATATTTAGTATAATTTACCTCAGATTATTTTTGAGATAAATTTCACCAAAGCTTTTGAGAAATATGAACAGTTCCATTGAAAACTGCTACAAGAAGATTAGCTTGATTTTTAATCTCAACCCTATATAAACCAATTGTTTTTCCGCGATTGATCTCAATGCAAGTTGCAGTTAATTCATCATTTTCTGAAACTTTTTTTAAATGAGAAATGGAAGTTTCGATGCTTACAGAGAGGTTTCCTTTTGAATTTGATGCAAATGCTAAAGCAGAATCTGCCAAAGAATAAGAAATTCCACCATGTGCAATTGAAAACCCATTCAACATTTCAGCAGTGATTTTCGCTTTTAAACGACAAAATCCTAATTTAATTTCAAGTAATTCAACTCCAAGCCATTGACTAAAAGCATCATTTTTAAGCATGATGTTTACAATTTCTTCTGGAGTTTTCATAACTTTATTAAAACAAATTAATCTTTCTGAGCTCTGCTCAATAACGTTACTTGAGCCATTGTAACAATAAACAATTGTGTTGCAGTTTCATCATCAAGTGAAGTTCCATCTTCGTCTTCAACGCTAATTTCCATTGCCATAAAACGAGCTAATTCAGCTTGTTCACAAAAATCTTCTAAAATTTCATCTTCATCTGTATCAAAGTATGAATCGAGCATTTCGAAGAATGGTTCTTCGAAAGCATCAATATCATCATCTGAAATTTCAGTACAAACAATTTGTTCTTGTTTAAAAGCTTCCGTTATTAAACAAAAATAATAAACCAACAATCCCTCTAACTTTTCATTTTTGTATTCCAAAGCGGCAGACATCACATAACCAAGTAAAGTTGGCTGTTCTTTTGAGAATGCTTCCGAAATTAATTCTAAAGCATCATCATCTAAATTGTCAATTTTTTCTATTGCTTTTTCAATACTGTTGAAGGTAACTTGTTTCATCTTATTATTTTTTCGTAAAAGTAGATATTATAAATAAGATTTTTGAAAAAAACTTAATTCTTTTAAATTTAAAAGTACAGTAGCATTTTTCTATAACCATATAAGGAATCTAAGTTCATTTAAGAATACACTTATGTGAACTTAAATTCCTTATCCTTATATGGTAAGTTTTTTTAATTTAGTTTCTTGCAAAAAAAAGTCACCTAAAATTAATTAGATGACTTTCAATATTTGTTATAAGAGAATTTTATTCAGCAGAAATCATTGCTCCAAAATATTCTCTATTCATTCTTGCAATATTGTCTAAAGAAATTTCTTTTGGACATTCAACAGCGCAGGCTCCTGTGTTTGTGCAATTTCCAAAACCTTCTTCATCCATCATTTTGACCATATTCAAAACACGGTCTTTTGCTTCCACTTTTCCTTGAGGCAATAAAGCCAATTGAGAAACTTTTGCAGAAACAAATAACATTGCTGAAGAGTTTTTACAAGAGGCTACACAGGCTCCACATCCGATGCAAGTTGCCGCTTCAAAAGCTTTGTCTGCATCGTGTTTTGGAATTGGAATTGAATTAGCATCAATTGTGTTTCCTGAAGTATTTACAGAAACAAAACCTCCCGCAGACATTACTCTGTCAAAAGCACTTCTGTCAACAATTAAATCTTTGATTACAGGAAAAGCTTTTGCTCTCCAAGGTTCAATGAAAATTGTTTCACCATCTTTGAATTTACGCATGTGTAATTGACAAGTCGTAACTGCGCGGTCTGGTCCATGTGCTTCACCATTAATGAATAAAGAACACATTCCACAGATTCCTTCACGACAATCGTGATCAAAAGCAACTGGATCTTCGCCTTTAATAATCAATTCTTCGTTTAAGATATCTAACATTTCTAAAAAAGACATGTCTCCATCAATACCATCGATTGGATAAGTTACCATTTGACCTTTGTCATTGGCATTTTTTTGTCTCCAGATTTTTAAATTTAATTTCATTTTTCTTAGCTTTTAGCATATTTAGCTTTTAGCATACTAGCCTTTAGCTTTTAGCTTTCGTACTTAGTACATTAGCTTTTGGCTTTTAGCTTTTTAGTCTAATCGACTCAAAAGCTTTTGAATTTTGCTTGTTTCTAAAAACTTTAAATTTATTACTTACTCATTTAATTTTTTGATAAATGCGTTAATCATTTTACCAATTTCTTCTATTTCTTTTGTCACTATTTGTAGTTCTTCCTCTTCAATATATTCAAGTTTAAAACATATTTCTAAAATTGTTTCAACTTCATAAAGTGACCCTCTTGCAATTCTTAAAAAGTTTGCGAAAGATTTATCTGTTCCTCTTACCCAACCTTCAGCAATATTTAATGGAACAGAAGTGGCTGCTCTCCTAAGTTGCGAAGTTAAACCAAAAACTTCTTCTTTAGGGAATTGCTTAGAATATCTATAAACTATTATTGAAAAATCTAAACTTCGCTTCCATATCAGTAAATCCTTAAATGACTGCATTTTTTATAGTTACTAGCTGTTAGTTGTTTAGCTGTTAGTTTTTCAGCTAACTGCTAAAAGCTAGTCTGCTAAAAACTCAAAGCTAATCTACTAATCACTTATAGTTACGTTCCACCAATTTAATATTTTCAAAAACCAATTCTTCTTTGTTTAATTTTGGTTCTGATACATTTCCAGTATATTCCCAAGCTGCAACATAAGCGAAATCTTTATCATTTCTTTTTGCTTCACCTTCTTCAGTTTGAGATTCTTCACGGAAGTGGCCTCCACACGATTCAGTTCTATTTAAAGCATCAATTGCCATTAATTCTCCTAATTCAAGGAAATCAGCTACACGGTTTGCTTTGTCAATTTCTGGATTATATTCTTCTACAATTCCTGGTATTCTAACGTCTTCATAAAATTCTTTTCTAATATTTTGAATTTCAGTAATTGCCCATTTTAAACCTTCTTCGTCACGAGACATTCCGATTTTATTCCAAACTACTTTTCCTAGTCTTTTGTGGAAATAATCAACTGTTTTAGTTCCTTTAATGTTCATCAATTGATCGATTCTTCCTTTTACATCATTCTCAGCGTCAACAAATTCTTGTAAATCTGTAGGAATTTTCCCGGTACGAATATCATCTGCTAAATAATCAGCGATTGTATAAGGTAAAACGAAATATCCATCAGCTAAACCTTGCATTAAAGCAGAAGCTCCCAAACGATTTGCTCCATGTTCTGAGAAATTTGCCTCTCCAATTGCATAACAACCTGTAATTGTAGTCATTAAATTGTAATCAACCCAAATTCCACCCATCGTATAATGCACAGCTGGATAAATCATCATGGGAGTTGTATAGGGATCGTTGTCTGTAATTTTATAATACATTTGAAATAAGTTTCCGTATTTCGATTTCACAACTTCACGTCCTAATGCTAAAATTTCTTCTTTTGTTGCTCCAGAAATGTTACTTGCTAACACTTTTTCATTACCATATCGTTCGCATGCAGAAGCAAAATCTAGGTAAACTGCTTCACCTGTTGCGTTTACACCAAAGCCGGCATCACATCTTTCTTTTGCTGCACGAGATGCAACATCACGAGGCACTAAGTTTCCAAAAGCTGGGTAACGTCGTTCTAAAAAATAATCTCTATCTTCTTCTTTTAAATCAGTAGCTTTCAATTTTCCTTCACGGATTGCTAAAGAATCTTCAGCTTTTCTTGGAACCCAAATTCTTCCATCATTTCTCAAAGATTCTGACATCAAAGTCAATTTCGCTTGATGCTCTCCAGAAACTGGAATACATGTTGGGTGAATTTGTGTATAGCAAGGATTTGCAAAATATGCTCCTTTTTTGTGAATTTTCCATGCTGCAGTTACGTTTGAACCCATTGCATTTGTTGATAAGAAAAATACGTTTCCATATCCTCCAGAACCTACAACAACAGCATGAGCAGAAAAACGTTCTAATTTCCCTGTAACTAAATTTCGAGCGATAATTCCTCTTGCTTTTCCATCAATAACTACTAAATCCAGCATTTCGTGGCGTTTGTACATTTTGATTTTCCCTTTACCAATTTGGCGTGACATAGCAGAATAAGCTCCTAATAATAATTGTTGTCCAGTTTGACCTTTAGCATAAAAAGTTCTTGAAACTTGCGCTCCACCGAAAGAACGATTATCCAATAAACCTCCGTATTCACGCGCAAAAGGGACACCTTGAGCAACACATTGATCAATAATATTTACTGAAACTTCAGCTAAACGGTAAACATTTCCTTCTCTAGCACGGTAATCTCCTCCTTTAATTGTATCATAAAATAAACGGAAAATTGAATCTCCATCACCTTGGTAATTTTTTGCAGCGTTGATTCCACCTTGTGCAGCAATTGAATGCGCTCTTCGTGGTGAATCTTGAAAACAAAATGCTTTTACATTGTAACCTAATTCAGCTAAAGCAGCAGAAGCAGCTCCACCAGCTAAACCTGTTCCAACAACGATAACGTCAATGTTACGTTTGTTTGCAGGATTTACAAGACGAATGTTGTTTTTATAAGTTGACCATTTTTTTTCTATTGGTCCTGCTGGAATTTTTGAATCGAATGTATTCATAATTTCTTTGAATCTTTTATAAAATTATTTGGTCAGATAGATGTAAACTGGAATTACTGCAAATGCAAGTGGAACCAAATAGGCAAATCCTTTTCCGGTTAATGTAATTATTTTCGTGTATCTTGGATGTCTTAAACCTAAAGATTGAAAAGCTGATCCAAAACCGTGATTTAAGTGGAAAGCTAAAATTAACATAGATAAAACATATCCAACAACTGCTAATAACGCAAATTCATTTGCTGGGAAACCATGTTTTGATTTATCGTGACCGAAAAAAGCATAAACCAGTGAGTGCATATCTTTGTAACCTTCACCGATTTTCACATCAACACTTTTAATGTAAAGTTCCGTTTTATTTTTAACGATTACATCCTCGTTTTTTGGAACTGGTTGGGTTGAAAAATCATGTGTGTAATAAATTTCTTGTTTTTGTTGAGGTGCTCCTGGCATTTGAGATGGAATATCTAATTCAATCGTATGCAAAGGAAATGGAGTAGAAGACCATTTAATTGCCCACCAGAAATTTGCCATGTGCATTACGATAAAAATCAAAATTGCACTTCCAAGCACAGCCATGTTTCTAGAAGAACTTGAGGAATTTGCTGCTGCATTATTTTTAGCATAACCAATTGGTCGCGCTTTTATATTTTGTCTAGTCAATAAAAAACCATCGACAGCATGAAATAAAATAGATGCGTAAGTTAAATAAGACATTATTTTAATAAAAATATTGTGTCCCATAAAATATCCATACTCGTTGAAAGCTTGTCTGCCTTCCTCGGTCCCGGTGAATAATTGTAAGTTTCCTAATAAGTGTCCAACCAAAAAGAGACACAAAAACAAACCTGTCATTGCCATCCAATATTTTTTGGCGATTGAGGATTTTAATAATGCTGATTTACTCATTTTTATCTTTTATTTTTGTAAAAAAATTCTCTGCAAATTTAATAGTTAGAACAAAACGGATTACATAATATGCTTATTTAGATTGATTCTAAGTTGTTGGTGATAAATTGATTTATTTCGGGGGAATTTAATTAATCAATTTGAGTATTTTTAGAATAAAATTTGTTTATAATAAATGACTTACACACTTAACTTTTGATCAGATAAGCTTGATTAAGAAAAAGAATGTATTTTTGGAAAAGAAACAAAACTTTGTTTGAAACATAAATAAATGCTAAATATAAAATTATTTTATTTTTTTAACTTCTTTGAATTTAACATTCTCACAAATTGATTTATTTGTATGAAATTTGGACTTTTTGAAAAATAATTTTGAAGGGGTTTTTGCACTGGTCAAGCGGCTGACACACGCCAAAAACGATTCGATTTCTGATTTGCATCGACAGATTGAAATCCGTCGCTACAAACATTTATCTCAGTGCTATCGCTTGTTCTTCAGAAGCTTTGCTTTTTCTCCTACCGCATAATTACGTCAAAACTCAAATCCCGTACAACTTTTTAAATTATTCTTATTACTATTAAAATTATCGTTTATTAAGACAAAATATTGTACAAAAAAATTATGTTTTCCCTAAAACTCCTTATAAATTCCTTTTTTGGCATTCATAAAACTTGCGATTCCGAAAATCAAATAAGCAAACAGCAAGGCATAGATCGAAAAAAGTGTCATATCTGTGCCGATGTAAAGTCCGCCTTCTTCAAACATTGCGTCTAGAAAGTATTTGAAAACGAAGAACATTCCAAAGCCAATTAAACTGATCCAGCCAAAAATTTTAATGAAGTAAAAGAAAAATTTGTTGATGATTTTCTTTGGTGAATAGCCCATTCTCAGTAATGTTCTCACTTCGTAGGAATTTCGGCTCATCAACAATTGTGCATATTGAATCAAAACCAAGCCCGAAACGAAAACCGCAATGATTGAAATTCCTAAAACAACTAAAATCAATGTTCCAACCATACTTTTTAATCTTCCGACAACCATTTGAGAATTTTTGGATTCTAGATGTCTTTCTTTTAACATTTCTTCCACCAATCCAAACTCGCTTTCTGTTCCAGAAATCATTAATTGCGTGATTTTTTGCTCCGTCAAATTACCATATTTGTCGTTTCCATATTTCATGAAACTTTCAGGAACTAGAATCGAGGCGACTTCATTTGTAAAACCAATTATTTTGCAATAAATGTATTCTTTTTCAGATGTTTCATTCGAGATTCTGAACTTAAATTTAATGTCTTTTGCTAATTCATCGGAAATTTGAGGAATTCCTTGTGCACTCATAAATGTATTCAACATCACCAAAAAATCCCGAGGCAAAATCATGGGTACAATTGTATCTTTTCTGCTCCATTTCCATTCAGAAGTGTTTACATCCATAAAATCTGGATCGACCGTTTGAATAAAAACGTCGGAACTAAATTTCGGCACCAAAGGATCAGCAGTAGCAAAAGAAACGTCAAAATTATTGCTGATTACAGGTTTCACATCGATAATAAACTTTTCTTTTTTCAGCAATTCAATTTCTTGGAGCGAAAAATCTGTTTTAGCTAAATTTAAAGAACTTGATGTCGTAACTTTTTTCTGAACAATGATTGTATTTGGGCCCAAAATATCAGCTCCTTCGCCAAATTCGTTTACTTTTATCAAATAATGAATGGACGTAATTAAAAAAGTAATTCCCATAAAAGAACCAATCATCGCGATGATCAATTGTTTTTTATCTTGATTTTTGAATAATAATTTACTTAACATGGCTCAAAGTTTTAGTTCGTGATCGTAAGAAAAATCGCAGTCGTCGCCCAAAGTCGTCAAGACAAAACCTGCGTTTAATTGCTTGCATCTTTCGTTGATTAACTTTAAACTTCGTTGACTATTTTCCTTGTCTAAATGAGAAAAAGGTTCGTCTAAAATCAGCCATTCAAAAGGTTGACAAAGTGAACGAACAATTGCAACTCTTTGCTGCTGTCCCATGGAAAGTAAACCACATTTTTGTTCCCATTTATTGTCGATTTCCAACATTTCCAGGAAAGATTTCATTTCTGAATCGGAATAAACGGAACACAAATTATTTTTTATCTGCAAATTTTCTTTCACAGATAAATTATTGAATAGCTGTAAATCTTGAAAAACAACTGAAATTTTTTCCTTACGAATTGAAATCCATTCTTCGGGAGAAAATGTTTTTGTATCGCGATTATCATACAATAATTGTCCTGTATAATCTTTTCTCAAACCGAAAATGGTATTCGTAAAAGTCGATTTCCCTTTTCCAGAAGAAGCATTCAACATGATTTTTTTTCGTTGTTCAAGTAAAATCTCTCTCCCCCAAATACTTTCCGAACTATGTTGAATAGATTCGAGAGGTTTTGGCATTATGTTTTTGAAATTGATGTTCATTTTAATAGTTTTTATTCTTGAATTAGGTGGTTTCAAATATCATTCCAATTTTTGGGTATTAGGATTTTATGACAACAGGATATTAAAGACTTTTAATATTAATTAAAATGCAAATTAATGCTTAAAAAGCTCAAAAGTCTTTAGTCTACAATTAAAATTTTTCTAAAATTTTAGTTGCCAAAACATCACTTAATTTAAAGTAACTTTCGTTTGTCCAGCCACCAACATGCGGTGTTAAAAGTACTTTTTCTGATTGCACAAGTTGTGTAAATTCTTCTGGAAGTGAACCTTCAAACATATTTTCAAAGCTCGATTTTTCGTATTCCAAAACGTCTAAACCTGCACCAAGAATTTTTCCAGAATTTATTGCTTTCAAGAGCGCTTTTGAATCAATAATTTTTCCTCTTGAAAGATTTAATAGGAAAATTGGCTTTTTAAATCTTTCAAAAAACAAGTCATTTCCTAAGTAAATTGTTTCTTTGTTTTGTGGAATGTGAAAACTAACAGCATCAGCTTTTTGAAAAATTTCCTCTAAAGTTGTTTCCTTAATTTGATCTGTTGAAAAACTTGATTTGAATTTATCGTAAACTAAAATTTCAACGTCAAATCCTTGTAATTTTTTTGCGAAAGCTGAACCATTGTTTCCAAAACCAATTATCCCAACTGTTTTTCCATCCAATTCTAGACCACGGTTTTTTTCTCTTTCCCATAAACCATTTTTCACATCGCGATTTGCTTGGTGAATTTTGTTCATCAGAGAAAGTAGCATTCCCAAGGCGTGCTCACCAACAGCATTTCGATTTCCTTCCGGAGCATTGAATAATACGATGTTTCTGTTTTTGCAATATTCCTCATCGATATTTTCCATTCCAGCGCCTGAACGAGCAATGAATTTTAATTTTGGGGCATATTTTAGTAGCTCTTCATTTAAAGTAAATCTTGCACGAATGACAATTCCTTCAATATCTAAAAGTTGATATTTTGTTTCTTCAAAAGTTAGTTTTATTCCATAAATGCATTCAAAACCAGCCTGAGTTAAGCGATCTTCTAAAATTTCGTGAACTGTATCAAGAAAAAGGATTTTCATTTGATTAATTTTGTGCAAAGTAAGTGAAAAAATAGGTTTTAGCTATTTCACTTCACAAAAAATCAATCTTTTCGCTGATTTCTTTGTATCATTCAAATCCATAAGAAACATAAAAAAGTTTAATTTTTGATAGATTATTTCTTTCTGATTTTGAAAATCTGCCTTTAAAAATAACCATTTTTTATCTTTTTGGACTAAATAAAAGAGTCTAATAAACCGAATTGATTCCCTAATTCGTAAACAAAAAATTGATTAACCTCACTGTTACCACGAGAATATATTTTTTAAAATGAATTATGGTTTAGTTCGTTAAATCGTGACTCGAAAACGTAAATCTGGCAACTTTCGCAAAAAGTAAGCGTATAAAAATCAAGTGTTTGATCCGCCGCGGTGGAGAGTTTTGATTTTTTAGCGTCGTTTGTTGAAAGGTAGATGCGTTTTCAAGCACTAGAACTTAGCCAAAGGAGGTCTCAGCGAAGCTACTTTTGGTTCTTTTTGGCAACTTAGCGAAGCGATCTCATGAACTTGTGAATAATGAAAA
>CANLGD010000045.1 GCA_947490145.1 Flavobacteriia bacterium | reverse complement strand
GGCATTAAGCTTACTTCTTCTTCGCTACAGTTTTCTTAGCTGGACCTTTCTTAGCTGGAGCTTTCTTAACAGCTGCTTTTTTCACTGGAGTTTTAGCAGCAACTGTTTTTGTAGCTGCAGCTTTTCTTGCACCAGCTTTTTTAACATTTGGCTGAGATTCAGCAATTGCCAAACATTCTTCCAAAGTTAAATCCTCAACAACTGCTGTTTTTGGGAGTTTATAGTTGTCTTTAGCAATTTTTAAATATGCTCCCCATCGTCCAACTAATAACTGCACATCTGGATTTTCTGGAAATAATTTAATGATCTTATTGGCATCATCAATTCTTTTTGTTTCAATGATTTCAATTGCTCTAGCCAAATCAACTGTCATTGGATCATCTTCTTTTTTCAAAGAAATAAATGCCTTTCCATGCTGTAAATAAGGTCCAAAACGTCCAACATTTGCCTTCACAACTAACTCCTCAAATTCTCCAATTGCTCTTGGTAATTTGAATAAATCCAAAGCTTGTTCTAAAGTTATTGATTGTATTGATTGTTCTTTTCTCAAAGAAGCAAATTGTGGTTTTTCTCCATCTTCTTTTTCATCACCTATTTGAACCATTGGACCAAAACGACCAATTCGAACAATCATTTTTCTTCCTGAAACTGGGTGAATTCCTAATTCTCTTTCTCCAGTTGCTCTGTCGGAATTTTCCAATGTATCTGTAACACTTGAGTGAAATGGGTTATAAAAATCATGAATCATTTTTGTCCATTCAATCATACCTTGAGCGATTTCATCAAATTGTGCTTCCACTTTTGCAGTGAAATTATAATCTAAAATTCGATCAAAATGTTCAACTAAAAAGTCTGTAACAACAATTCCAATATCTGTTGGAGTTAGTTTATTCTTCTCTTTACCAGTGGTTTCAGATTTTTTTGTTTCAGTAATTAAAGTACCTTTTAATTCTAAATAATCATATTCACGCACTTCTCCTTCACGTTCAATTTTCTCGACATACCCACGTTTTTGAATAGTTGAAATTGTTGGTGCGTAAGTTGAAGGACGACCAATTCCTAATTCTTCTAATTTTTTCACCAAAGAAGCTTCCACATAACGTGGTGCTGAACGTGTAAAACGCTGCGTAGCTTTAATGACATCTCGGTTTAGTGCATCTCCAGCAGAAACATCAGGTAAAAGCCCTGAATCTTCCTCGTCTTCCTCTTCCTCTAATTTTGACTCTAAGTAAACTTTTAAAAAACCGTCAAACTTAATAACCTCACCTTTTGCTTGAAAAATTTCCTTGACAGATGAAGAAACGATTTTGATTGTAGTTCTTTCTAATTTCGCATGAGCCATTTGCGAAGCAATGGAGCGCTTCCAAATCAAATCATACAATTTAACTTCCTCATTTTCACCGCTAATAGAATGTAATGAAAAGTCAGTCGGACGAATTGCTTCGTGGGCTTCTTGTGCATTTGAATTCTTCGTCTTATATTTTGTAGGATTCGAATAATTCGCTCCATAAGCTCTTGTAATTTCTTCTTTTGCTCCATCTAAAGCGGTTTGCGAAAGATTTACAGAATCCGTTCTCATGTAAGTGATTTTTCCAGCTTCATATAAACGCTGTGCCACTGACATTGTTCTTGAAACAGAAAAACCAAGTTTTAAACTTGCTTCTTGTTGCAAAGTAGATGTCGTAAATGGTGAAGATGGTGTTTTTACTGCAGGTTTTTGCTGCACATCTTCCACAGCGAAATTGGCAACTTTACAAGAATCTAAAAATCCTTGCACATCTTTCAATGTATCAAAGTTTTTGTTTAATTCAGCTTGAATTTTATCTTTTCCAGTTGAGAAAATTCCTTGCACCTTATAATATGATTGGTTTTTAAACGCATTAATTTCTTTTTCTCTTTCAACAATTAATCTTACAGCAACCGACTGAACTCTTCCCGCAGACAAACTTGGTCTCACTTTTTTCCATAAAACAGGAGAAAGTTCAAAACCAACCAACCGATCCAAAACACGTCTAGCCTGCTGAGCATTTACCAATTCAATGTTAATATTTCTTGGTTTGTCTATAGCTGATAAAATTGCATTTTTTGTAATTTCATTGAATGTAATCCTTTTTGTTTCTTTTTTTGCTAAATCTAATGTTTCATAGAGATGCCAAGAAATTGCCTCTCCTTCACGATCCTCATCCGTAGCAAGCCATACTATATCAGCTTCTTTAGTCAATTTTTTCAATTCCGAAACGATTGCTTTTTTATCAGGAGTTACCTCGTAATTTGGTTGGAAATTATTTTCAATATCAATCGCTAAACCTTTCTTAGCCAAATCTCTAACGTGACCATAACTAGATTTTACGACAAAATCTTTACCCAAGTAACCTTCAATGGTTTTTGCTTTCGCAGGGGACTCAACTATTACTAAATTTTTAGCCATGGATGTAGAATTATTTTATTAAAAAGTTGAAAAATTTACTAAAAAATCAACAAAATGTTGTGCAAATTAACTATTTTTAAATCCAAAAAGCAAAAAACTTTGTATTCTTATAGAAAAAAAAAAAAATAATTTTAAAAACCACTCTGAAAACAATTAAATATTTACTATTTTTAGGCAAACTTTACAATTGCTGAAAATCCCTGTTTATGCAATTTCAATATCTAAAATGTCTTGATAGTAATACTGTAAATTGCTCTTTCCGAGATTCCAATGGTTTTATTTGGTTTGCAAATTATTTTGGAGAACCAAGTTTTTATGAAAAATGGAAATTTTACTCAAAGGAAAATTGTTCTTTATTTACATAAAATTAATTTTGAACGCTGAGCTGCTACAAAAGCGATCTAAATTAATTATGAAACTTGGGCTAAAAAGATAAAACACCATATTTCTCTTTTTTTCCGTAAACCAATACCATCAACATTTCATTTTTCGTATAATCAACCGAGAATTTTTTTGGAACAGCGTAAGCATTCGTTTCTTTTCTATCAAAATATGTTTTTCTATCAATTTCTCCCTCTTCTAAATCCAATTCAACTAATGCAACAGTATTTGATTTTTTACGATAGCTAGCAGCGTAAAATCGGTTATCATCATTAATAAATTTTCCTTGTTCATCATAATTTTTCAAGTTATCATTGAACAAAATATTTAATTTATTTCCCGATACAAAACTTGCAATTGAACTATAAAAACCTCCATCATTTGTAGAAACCTGTGTTTTCTTAATTTTTTTCATCCAATCAAAACTTCCATCTTTATTAATTTTATAAGCAATTAAATCATTGTAATAATAGGTGTAAGTTGTGGATGTCGCTTCCGTTTTTGGATCTGTATAAGTGTGAACAACAACATAATATTGTTCCAACATTCCTATTAGACTTCCATCTTTCAGTGTTTGAATATCTCGCACATCATATTCGTATAATGAAGGTTCTACTTTACCTTTTGAAGCTTTTTTTTCTGCTTTTTCTTTTGGACGATCAGACCAGCCATCAGTTATAAAATCTTTACTAAATTCATTCCAACCTTCACTAATTATTTGTTTTTTATTGAAATCTAATTGAAAAAAGAAAACTCCTTTTATACCACCAAAGCCACTTTCTCCATATAATCCTGTAAAAGACATCAATTTTTTATTATCCGAAGAAAAAGTTAAATCCGAAATTGTTTTTCCATTTTTAAATTCCAAATCAAATTCTTCCAATCCATCTGGTGTCACTTGCATTAAGACAACTTTATCCAAATTTAATTGTGATTTAAATAATTTTTTCTCGCCATTTTCTTTGTAAACTTTTGCTGCTAAAAAATAATCACCTGTATTGGATAAATAATTGTTAGAAATTGAAACTAAATTTGATTCATAAGGCAATTCGTATTCTCCTTCGGAAATAACCTCAAATTCACTTGACATAACTTTGTATCCAAATTTATCTTTTTCTTCTTTCGAACCAGGAATTTCATAATCGATGCAGAAAAACTCCTTATTATCAGAAATATGAATGTAAAATTCTCCCTTTCTTTTCCAACCTTTTGGCATTTTATATGACGTAATTTCTTTGGGTAAGCCATAGGGTTCACATAAGTTGGAGTACTTTTGATAATAAAGTCTATTTTCACCATCTTTTTTATCAGAAATAAAAACCACAGGAATGTCTTTGATTATCGATAAGCCCTCAATAATTCCAACCCCATTTTCCAATTTAGCTGTTAATTTTCCTCTTGAAGTAACTGAAAAATTTGAATGTTTAGCTAAATATAAAGTTGGAAACATTCGTGGGCCAGAAAACCTCGTCGTATAGAAGTCAGAATAAGAAACAGGTAAAACGGCTGATACTTTTCCTTTTCCAGAAACCAACTCACTCCACTTTACATCAAATTGTGAAAATGAAAGAATAGAATTTAGGACGAGAATTAAAATTAAGATTTTTTTCATAATAAAAAATAAAACAGAAATACAATGTAATACTAAGTAAATTATTTCACTAAATCAATTCCTGTGTATGATTGCGGAGAAATTGTTTTTAATTCTGCTTTTAATTGTGAAGAAATCACCAAAGTTTCAATAAAATTATGAACTGATTCTTTGGTCGTTGCTTCATTTTTACGTGTCAAATTTTTCAATGCTTCATAGGGTTTAGGAAATCCTTCACGACGCAATATTGTTTGGATTGCTTCTGCAACAACCGCCCAGTTATTTTCTAAATCTTTTTCCAATGCACTTTCATTCAAAACTAATTTTGATAAACCGTTTAAGGTTGATTTAATTGCTAATAAAGAATGACTTATTGGCACACCAATCGTTCTTAGAACTGTTGAATCCGTTAAATCTCTTTGCAATCTTGAAACAGGTAATTTTGCGGCTAAATGTTCATACAAAGCATTTGCAATTCCAACATTCCCTTCAGAATTTTCAAAATCGATTGGATTTACCTTGTGCGGCATTGCAGAAGATCCAATTTCCCCTTCTTTTAATTTTTGTTTGAAGTAATCCATAGAAACATAGGTCCATAGATCTCGATCTAAATCCAAAATAATTGTATTAATGCGTTTCAAAGCATCAAAAAGAGAAGCTAAATTATCGTAATGTTCGATCTGAGTTGTTGTTTGGCTTCTGTTTAAGCCTAAAATATCATTCACAAAATGATTTGAAAATTCAACCCAGTTT
This sequence comes from Flavobacteriia bacterium, assembly GCA_947490145.1. Lineage (GTDB taxonomy): Bacteria > Bacteroidota > Bacteroidia > Flavobacteriales_D > Crocinitomicaceae > M2408. Next base: position 18,619 of record CANLGD010000045.1, on the reverse strand, counting down.
ACTGATGGATAAGCGACATGATGTGCATTGAAATTCCCTGTTGCGCCACCAAATTTTGCAGAAAATGGAATTGCAATCGCTTGATTCAATTGAATCTGTAAACGCTCACTAAAAACTTGAATTTCTTTTCCTAATTTAGTTGGAGTTGCTGGTTGACCATGAGTTTTTGCCAACATGGTAATGTCTTTCCATTCAAATTTTAGGTCGTTTAATTTCTGAATAAGTTCATTTACCATCGGAAAAAATTCGGCAAAAAGTGCATCTTTCAAAGACAAAGGGATACTTGTGTTATTAATGTCTTGAGAAGTCAAACCAAAATGAACAAATTCTAAAAATTCCGTTTCACCCAAAAGCGTTAATTTTTCTTTTAAGAAATATTCAACTGCTTTTACATCGTGATTTGTGGTTTTTTCAGTGTTTTTTATCCATAGAGCATCTTCTTCCTTAAAATTTAAATAAATTGATTTTAAACTAGTAATTTTCTCTTTTGGAAACTTATCTAAAGGTTTAATTCCCAACTCAATTAAAGCAATAAAATACTCCACTTCAATTAAAACTCTGTATTTTATCAATCCAAATTCTGAAAAATATTTTGCTAATTCAGTCGTTTTAGATCTATATCGACCGTCAATTGGAGAAATTGCTGTTAATTCGTTTAAAGTCATTGTATCATTTTTTGTACAAAACTAACTATTTTTCTGAGAAGAATTAACGAAAAATAGTGATTTAATCTAAATAGAAAATTGCCTAATTACATAATTTTACTATTTTTGATGTTGGAACAAAAATTAGATTTTCTACACTTTCAATGCTCATTTTAAAAGAATTTATTATTGGAATTAGCTCTTTTTGGGAGGCTTTTTTGTTTATTAAAAAACATAAATTATATTGGTATGGGATAATTCCTGCTATTTTAATGTTAGGAATTTATCAAATTGGTTCAAGTATAAAAAGTCATGTTTTTTCAACGGAAATTCATACCATGAATGACATAGTTTGGTACATAATTCAGCTTTTTATAGAGATATCAATAGCCATTTTATTGATGAATTTCACCAAATACTTAGTTGTTGCTTTACTTTCACCTCTTTTAGCATTCCTTTCTCAAAAAACAGAGCAAATAGTAACTGGTAATAAATATCAATTCAGTAAAAAACAATTTTTTGCAGATATAAAAAGAGCAGTAATCATTGTTACACGAAATTTTCTATGGTACTATTTTTTCTTCCTAATTGTATTGATAATTTCATTTGTCGGTTGGAAAAATCCGAGTGAAAGTCCCGTTTTTTATGTAACCTATTTGATCGGTTTTTACTATTATGGATTTAGTTTTATAGATTATATCAATGAAAGAAGAAAATTATCTGTGAACGAAAGCATCCTTTTTATTCGCAATCACAGAGGTTTAGCAATCGGAATTGGTTTGGTATATTCTCTGCTAATACTTGTTCCTGTAAATTTGAGTTATTTATTTGGCTGGAACCATTTTTTTGAGGCGCCATTTAATGTAATTGGCAATTTTATTACACACTTTTTCTTGTGGTTTTGCGCTGCCTTTGCTCCTATTTTAGCTTGTGTTGCGGCAACTTTAGCCATGAATAAAGTCGTAGGTTTGAAAAAATAACTAATTTTATAAAAAATTCTCACCAAAAAAGTTAAAAATGAATATGAAGATTTTAATTTTAAGTTTATTAACGCTTTGTTTTCAAAGTGTTATTGCGAATATAAATCCAAAATCAATTTATCCCGAAGATTCAACCACAAAAGTAAAGGATCGAACTGCGGCACTTTTGATGTTGGAAGAAGGAAAAGCACTTTTTTTGGAACAAAAATACAGAGAAGCTTTAAATAAATTCAAGCTTGCATCTAACAAAGATTTATACAATCCAAACTGTCCTTATTGGGTTGGAATGTGCCATTTAAGAATGAATAATTTTGGTTATGCTTTGCAATACGGAAAAAAAGCGGAAGAAACGAGAAAAGAAAAAAGTGTGGAGGATGCTGAACTTTTAGCGTCCGCGTACCATCGATTAAATAATATTGACTCTGCCCTAATCTACTTTAATTACTGTCTTGAAAAATTACCAAAAACACGCATAAAAGACCTATTGATTAGTGAAAGAATTAATGAATGTAATTTTGTAAAAAGAGAAATTGATAGTTTAAAATTAAACAAGGCTAAACTTTTTGGACAAGGAATCAATACTGGATATCACGAATACTCACCAATTTTTTTAAAAGATGGAAAAGTATTGTACTTCACATCAAGACGAGATAACACAACAGGCGGACAAAATAATCCAGACGACGAACAGTATTTTGAAGATAATTACAGAGCAGTTTGGAACGAAGAAGATCAAAAATGGGATAGTATTTCCAATAAATTAGATCGCATTAATTCTAATGGATTTGATTGTATTTCATACATAAAAGAAGATGGTTTAAGCGGTTTAATGACTTTAAATACAACTGCCACAGACTTAAAAGAACAAACAAATGGATCTGACATTTGTGAAATTTCAATGAACACAAAAGGAAAATGGGCCTCGCCAAAAGTGATAAAAAATAAGTCTATAAATACTTCATTTTTTGATGGTTCAGCCACTTTAACGGCTGATGGAAATACCATGTATTTTGTTTCTGATAGAAAAGGAGATAAAAGTATGACAGATATTTATGTAGTTTCAAAAGTTGATAAAAAATGGGGAACTGCAAAACCTGTGTCAGATAGCATAAATACACCAATGAGAGAAACAACTCCTTTTATTTCGCCTGACGGACAGTATCTATTTTTTAGTTCAGAAGGGCATTTAGGAATGGGAGGTTATGATATTTATGTATCAGAAAATTTAGGGAGGGAATGGTCAAAACCAGTCAATTTGGGAATGGAAATTAATTCTGTAAACGACGACACACATTTCAAATATTATGAAGCTTTGAAAAAAATTGTATTTACAAGTTTCACAATTGATAAATTAAAATCAAGTATGGATATTTATCAAGTTGATATGAATTCTTACAAATTCCCTTTTAAAAAATAAAATTTTAATTTTAAGCAAAAAAATTCTCGACGATTTTTTTTCTTTTGAACTTTTCAATTTTCATTCTCACAAAATATTGATTCTCTGAGAAAAGAACTTAGAAAAGGTTAAGTATTACTTACATAAATTTGTAGTAGAAATAGTATTGTTGAAATTTGTTTGGAGAATAAGATAAAGTATTTCCTTGAAGTATTGAATAATTAGCTCTCTGAAGAAAAAATAGTTTGACTAAAGATAAAACAACATAGTAATTTATTACTATTAACCTGAGTTCGAATGTTATTTTTTTCCGAAAGCCATTTGAAGGAGGAAAGACAAGAACACGACGTCTCAGCCGAAGCTAAATAACGGCTTATTTTTTACTACAGCGAATTGTTCGATAATCAAAACAAATATTATTCATCAATAAAAAAACAGAAAGAAATTTTTAAAATCAACAAAAGGAAATAAATTTAGCATAATATCAGAATTAAAAATTCGGAAAAGTTAAGTAATTAAAAACAGAATTTATTCACTAAACCAACATATATTTTTCTTAAAATGAACATTTTTTTCAAGATGAAAAATTGATAGAAATTATTCAGGTAACATTTATTTTTTAAATTTTTAATTGTTTCATCAATGAAATTTTTGATAAAAAAATTGACTAAAAATAACTTTTTATCTTTACTTTTGTGAACAAACTAAAAAAATGTCTGTAATAATTTCTCCTTCAGTTTTATCCTGTGATTTTTCAAATATTCAACGCGATGTTGAAATGATTAACAATTCTAAAGCGGATTGGTTCCACATAGATGTTATGGATGGCGTTTTTGTTCCAAATATTTCGTTCGGTTTTCCAGTAATTGAAGCAATTAAAAAATATGCTACCAAACCATTAGATGTTCACATTATGATTCAAAATCCAGATTTATACATCGCGGATTTTAAAAGATGTGGCGCTGATATTTTGACGTTTCATTATGAAGCGAGTACACATGTTCACAGGACGATTCAAGCGATTAAGCAAGCTGGAATGAAAGCTGGAATTGCTTTAAATCCCCATACACCAATTGCTTTATTAAGCGAGGTTATTGAAGACTTGGATCTGGTTTTAATAATGTCTGTCAATCCAGGTTTCGGAGGACAAAAATTTATTGAAAATTCAATTTCTAAAGTCAAAGAATTAAAACTCTTGATTGGATCTAAAAACACAACTTGTATCATTGAAATTGACGGTGGAGTGAATTTAGAAACTGGAAAAAGATTGGTTGAGGCTGGCGCTAATGCTCTAGTTGCTGGTAGTTTTGTATTTAATTCTGAAAATCCAAACAATACAATTGCTGATTTGAAAAAATTATAATTTCTTGAAAAATTCAGATTTACTAAAAGAATTTGAGTTTTTTGTTGTGTATTAAATTGTTCAAAACTCTTTAATTTTCGTTTCAAAATTCAATTAATTCAGTGTATTTTTGTAAGACAATATTTTACTCATGAAAACATTTGATCCGAAGGAAATTCCAGTTCAAAAAGTACATCAGCTTTTATTAGGGGCAATTGGTCCACGTCCTATTGCATTTGCTTCTACAATTGATGAAGCTGGTAATCCTAATCTTTCACCTTTCAGTTTTTTCAATGTTTTCAGTGCAAATCCACCAATTTTAATTTTTTCGCCAGCAAGAAATGGACGAACAAATACAACAAAAGATACTTATAACAACGTAAAATCTGTTCCCGAAGTTGTGATAAATGTTGTTTCTTATGATATTGTGCAACAAATGAGTTTGGCCAGTTCACCATATCCAACCGGAGTTGATGAATTTGAAAAAGCAGGATTTACCAAGATAAAATCTGAAAACATCAAACCTTTTCGTGTTGCAGAATCTCCAGTTCAATTTGAATGTAAAGTAAACGAAGTCTTTGAATTAGGTTCTGAAGGCGGAGCTGGAAATTTAGTGATTTGCGAAGTTCTAAAAATTCACGTGAAAGAAGATTTATTAGATGAAAATGGATTAATAGATCAATTTAAAATAAATTTAGTTTCAAGAATGGGAGGAAATTGGTATTGTCACGCCAACAAAGAATCCATGTTTGAAGTTCAAAAGCCTCTTACAACAATCGGAATTGGTTTTGATAATTTACCAAAAGATTTTTTGAAAAGTCCAATTCTTACAGGAAATGATTTAGGAATTTTAGCAAGTATTGAAGAAATTCCAAATGAAACGGATGTAAATGAATATAAATTATTGGAATTAAGCGAAATATTTGTATCTTTAGAACAAAATGCTGAAAAATTAGAATTAACTTTGCATGAAAATGCACAAAAATTAATAAGTGAAAATAAAGTGATTGAAGCCTGGAAATGCCTTTTATCATTCAATAATTAATAAATAACCAATATGTTTAAATTACAAGGAATAGTGAAATTAGTATCTCCAATGGTGCAAGTTTCAGAAAAATTTTCAAAAAGAGAATTTGTAGTAACTGATAATTCATCTATGTATCCGCAAGATATTATGTTTCAATTGACACAAGACAAATGTGGATTAGTTGATGGAATTAATCAAAATGATCAGATTGAAGTTTCTTTCAATTTAAGAGGTCGTGAGTGGACAAGTCCAGCGGGAGAAGTAAAGTATTTCAATACTTTGGAAGCTTGGAGAATTGATAAAGTTGGTGCAACTGGCGGAGGAATTCCTGCTTCTGGACCTTCTGCAATGAATTTAGATCCAATTTCTGCTTCAACTGCTTCATTAACTGTTGAAAAGGCTGACGACGATTTACCATTTTAATCGTTGACAAAATAGATGTTTAAAAAGTTAATACCGACAATCTTACTTGGACTATTTTTATTCCAGATTGTCGGTTTTACAATTTATTTTAACATCGAAAAAGTTGCAATAAAAAAGCAACTAAAAACCTACATTAAGGAAGGAGTTCCCAAAACTCAGTTGAAAAAATTTGAATTTACACCAAAACAATATTCAAATTTACTATTCACAAAGAAAAAAGAATTCAAAATAAAAGAAAATTATTTTGATATTGTTTATTCTAAAAAACTCCCAAACGGAAACTTATTTTTAGAATGTGTTGATGATAAACAAGAAACTATTTTGTTTAAAAATTTAGCAGAAAATGTCAATTATAACCTAAGTGACCAAAAACCTAATTCTCCATTAAAAATTGTTTTCTCAATTCTACAACTTCCATTTATAGAAAGTCAAACCAGTTATGAAATAAAAATTTCTTTTATTTCTGAAATACAAAAAGACTTTTTTGATTATTTGGAATATAAATCACAAACTGAATTTCAGGTGCAAACTCCCCCACCAAATTTTATAAGTTTTTGTTGATTAAATAGCTTTTTATATAAAGCTATTATAAAAAGTTAACTCTCATTTTATTTAAAAATGTTAGGTTAATTCACTATGTACAAAATTTTATAAAATTTAAATATGAAAAAAATATATGTATTCCTTTTTGGAATATTTCTTAGCGTGCATTTTTTTGCACAAACTGTAACTGTTGTAAATGCAACAAATCTGCAAGCTATCGAAGGGGTTTTAGTATTGATTGGTACTGAAAATTATAAAACTGATGTCCTTGGAAAAATCCATATTCCAATTGGTAAAGGAAATACAAAAATAACTTTTAATCATCCTTGGTACGAATCAGTCAGTATCCGCACCTCTGAACTAGATTTTCTCAAAAACACAATTCTTTTAACAGAAAAAGTGACGAGTTTTGATGAAATTGTTGTTTCAGCAAGTAAATTTGAAGAAAAAAAGCGCGATGTTGCTCAGCCAATTCAGGTAATCAGAAAAACAGATTTAGAGGATATGAACCAAAGTTCTACTGCTGATGTAATGGCAAATTCTGGAAACGTAATGGTTCAAAAAAGTCAACTTGGTGGTGGTTCACCAATTATTCGTGGATTTGAAACAAACAAAGTTTTAATGGTTGTGGATGGAGTTAGAATGAACAATGCAATTTACCGAGGCGGTCACATCCAAAATATTATTACTTTGGACAATTCCGTAATGGAAAAAATTGAAGTTGTTTATGGGCCAGGATCTGTCGTTTATGGTTCTGATGCGTTAGGAGGTGTTATGCACTTTTACACTAAAAATCCAATTTTATCAACTACTGATAAAACCTTAGTTAAAGCGAGTGCATTTACAAGATATTCTTCTGCTGCAAATGGATATGCTGGCAATGCACAAATTTCTGTGGGCGGAAGAAAATTCGGGTCTTTAACTTCGTTTACTTACAGTAATTATGAAGATTTAAGACAAGGTGCAAATAGAAATCCATTTTACGGAAATTTTGGAAGCCGAAATTTTTACACGCAAACATTTGATGGAAAAGACAGTATGTTCGTGAATAAAGATACGAATTTACAAATTGAATCTGGATACAAACAATATGATATTACACAAAAATTCATGTTTAAACAATCAGAAAAAATTTCACATATTTTAAATTTTCAGTATTCAACTTCCTCTGATGTGCCAAGATATGATCGATTAACGCAAATGATCGGAGGAAAGCCAAAATTTGCAGAATGGTATTACGGTCCTCAAAAAAGATTATTTGCCTCCTATAATTTGATTTTATCAGCAAAAAATAAATTATATGATAAAGGAAGGATTATTTTAGGATATCAACAAATCGAAGAAAGTAGAAACGATCGAAGATTTAGCAAGGACCTTTTAAATCATCGTATTGAAAAATTAGATGTTATGTCCCTAAACGCAGATTTTGAAAAAAGATTCAACAAACAAGAATTACGTTATGGAATGGAATTTTATTACAACGATGTAAAATCCACTGCTACTGTTGAAGACATAAAAGCAGATACGACTGGAAAATTAGATACTCGTTACGCTGATGGTGGCTCTCAAATGAAATCAGGAGCAATTTATTTAACGCATACTTTTGAAATTAATAAAAAACTAATTTTAAACGATGGATTAAGAGTAACTTACGTGGGATTGGATGCGAAATTTAATGACAAAACATTTTTCCCCTTCCCGTTCTCTTCTGTTTCTCAAAAAAACAAAGCTATTAACGGAAATATTGGTTTAATATATTTACCAACAGAATCTTGGAGAATTAATGGAATTTTTTCAACAGGATTTAGAGCTCCAAATGTGGACGATTTATCCAAAGTTTTTGAATCAGTTGCTGGTTTGGTTACAGTTCCAAATCCAGATATCAAACCAGAATATTCCTATAATTACGAACTTGGAATCGCTAAAACATTTAATAAAAAAGCAACATTAAGTTTTACAGGATATTATACACAATTAAAAAATGCTTTGACCACAGGAAAAGGAACTTTTAATGGCGTAGATTCAGTAATGTACGATGGAACGTTGAGTGGAGTTGTCACAACTGTAAATGCAGCAAAAGCTTATATTTATGGTGTTGAAACAAATTTCTCCGCAAACATTACCCAAAATTTTTCTATAATCAGTACATTAACTGCTACTTACGGAAGAATAATTACTGATACAACAGATTATCCACTGGATCACATTCCGCCAGTTTTTGGAAAAACAACTTTTTCATATAAAATGAAAAAATTTAGAGGAGATTTTTCAGCGCAATATTCAGCATGGAAATTAATGAAAAACTACAATATTGTTGGTGGAGAAGACAATGAAGCAAACGCAACTCCATTTGGTATGCCAGCTTGGATGACATTAAATGCTAAACTTTCTTATCAATTCAATAAAGTGTTGAGTTTACAAGTTGCGTGCGAAAATATACTGGATCAAAACTACAGAGTTTTTGCTTCAAATATTTCTGCTCCAGGAAGAAACTTCATCTTTACTTTGAGAGGAAATTTTTAAGCATATTTTTGAGAGTCTATTTATTAAACCTCGTAAAATCTTTTAATAAAAAAAACCTAGCAATCAATGATTGCTAGGTTTAAAAAATAATTTTTTCTTATTATTTTATTGTACAAGCTGTTTTGTCTGTACTTGTCCAAGTTTCTAAATCTGCACCTGTACCATTTGTTGAAGTATAAGTTGACTCATAAGACATACATTCTGAAGAGTTTTTAACCGTTTTTTTCGATACATCTTTTAATACCACAGTTGAAACATCAGTTGATGTAGGGCTTGGTTCACCGTTTAGTGATGATGTTGAAGTTGTTGTACATTCACAAGTATAATCCTTTTTACAAGCTGTCAATGAAAATAATCCAATTGAAGCAACTACTATAATTTTTTTCATAATATAAGTTTTAAATTATTTTTTTAATTCACAAGTTGAAACAGAAGTTACTGTTGTTGGCTCATATTCTGATTCAAATGTTACTGGATTATAACCTAAGTATGCCTCTCCTGAATATTTACTTTCAGTGGAATAACATTCCAATTTATTTTTCACTTGTTTTTTTGTTACATCATTAAGAGTAGTACTTCCTGAAGAATTTGAAACAACAGTTCCAGATTCAACTCCTACCTCAGTTCTCACATTTGTACACTCACATGTGTAATCTTTTTTACATGATGCTAAAAGCATAACACCAAATAAAGCTGGTAAAATTATTTTTTTCATGGTTAAATATTAATTAATTTAAGGCAAATATAACAAAAAGTTTGAATGAAACACTAAATTTAAAATTAATTTTAAATTACTTTTTTTCAAGTCAACAGTCGAAATCGAGTTTACTGTTATAACTCTTTAATAACCTTCAGCTTTTAACCACTTCGAATAAATATTTGCCAAACGACTATGATCAGCATAATCAACTGTAAAATCATGTAAACCAGAATAATCTGCTTTTGCCATCATAAAAATATAATCATTATTATCGCGGTTTAGGACAGCATCCACACATTCAGTTGGTGGAATGCAAATTGGTCCAGGAGGTAAACCTTTGTATAAATAGGTATTGTATGCACAATCGCGGTCTCTGTGTTCAAACGTTAATCTTTGAACTCCTCTCAGTTCGTCTCCCCAGCAAAATTTGAAAGTTGGATCAGATTGTAATTTCATTCCCTTTTCAATTCTATTCAAATAAAGACCCGCAATTATAGGCCATTCAGAAGGATTTTTCCCCTGTTCTGAATACACAACGCTTGCCAAAGTTACTGCTTGTGATGGAGATTCTAAACCAATTTTCACCAATTTAGCTTTTCTTTCTTCAGTCCAGAAATTTTTAAACTCTTTTGCCATTCTCAATAAAAATTGTTCAGCATCTGTATCCCAAAACATTTTATACGTATTCGGTAAAAACAAAGCTGGCAATTGTTCAGAAGTAAATTCATATTTTGACAGTGTTGCTTGACTAGTCAAAAATTGATCTAATTCTAAACTATCTAACATCAAGCAGGAAGCAACTTTTCCAGCCATTTGATTTACATCACGACAATTATTAAAAGTTACAGAAACCTCAACTTCTGCATTTCCATTACCATTCGCATTTTTTGTAAAACCATTTAAAAGAGCTCTATAATTTGTTCCCTTTTCAATCACATATTTTCCAGAAGCAATTCTATCAATATTTAAGTTTTTATACTCCCCTACTTTTAAAAAGGCATCCTTGTTATCAATAATTTTTTCTTTAACAAGTTGATCAGCTAAACCACTCAAATCTTTTTTTGCATCAAAATAAAAGTCAACATTTTTTTCATTGATAGAAGTTTTTGACCCAGCTAAATACAAACTAATTTTTGGCCAAACTACAATCATTCCTATAATCACAATTGCCGCAAAAGCGATGATAAATTTCTTTTTATTATTCATTTTTTTACAATTAATTGATACATATTTTCATTTAACCACATTTTCTGGTCAAAAAACCAATCTTTTCTCACGCCAATCAAATCAAAACCAGCACTTTCAAATAATTTTATACTTTCCGAATTATCTTCCAAAACATTAGCATACAATGAATGTAAAGCTAAAAATACAAATGCATATTCTTTCAATAAATCTAAACTTTCTTTGGCAAATCCTTTATTCCTTTCGGATTTTTCAGCGATTAAAATTCCAACTCCTGCCCTGCCATGTTTAAAATTGGCTTCAAATAAATCTAAGGTTCCAATTGCTTCCTTTGAATCATTTTTACAAATCATTAAGCGCAATTCCCCGGATTGTCTAAAATTTTGAATACTATTAATATATTCCAAAATTCCATGCATCGAAAAAGGCGCTTCTGTGCCGCTAACACGCCAATTTTCGGGATTATTCTCCCAAATCATCAGTTTTGTAGCATCTTTAGGTTCAATGGCTCTCAGAAAAATTGTTGCTCCTTTTAACATCTTGTAATTTAAGTATTCGATTTTGAATATCAATTTTGGAGTAACTAGGAATTCCAACAAAATCATCTGTCAAATTTAAACCAAAAAATGATTTAATTTGATTTTTTTTATCCAAATTTACTAACAATTCAGAAACTGTTTCAATTTTTGAATCTTCCTTTAAAAATTCTATAATTGGAGTTAAACAGGTGATTTCAGGAGAACTTAAATCTTTAAAACGATTATAGATTAAGTCTAATTCACATAATTCCAAAGACTTAAGCTCAATAAACAAGGTGTGAATTTTCTTTTTTTCTATAAGCTTTAGAATAATATCTGTAGGGATACCGTTATCTTTACCATTAACTTTTAAGCTGTAAAAAATTCCATTTGATGAAATTCCAATATGTGGTGGAATTTTATTTACATGAATTACCCAAATAAAAACTCCTTTTAAAAGCTGATTTTTTTCAATTTCTTGGTAGTCGTTAATTTTATAACTCGTCATTCAGGAAATTTTTAAATAATAATCGTTCCATCAAATACGTGAATTGCTGGTCCAATTAAATAAATATTTTCAAAATGGTCATAAGAAATTTGGTTAAATTTCACTGTTAATTTTCCACCCTTCGTATGAACTAAAACTTCATTTTCGCCCGTTAAATTATATTTTTTCGCAAAAGCTAGAACGGCTGCAGTTACACCAGTTCCGCAAGATAAAGTTTCATTTTCAACTCCACGTTCGTATGTTGCGACCTCAATTTGATGATTTGCAGAATCAATCTCTGTTAAAACTTCTACGAAATTCACATTTATTCCAAGTTCATTATAAGGCTGAGAATATCGAATTTTTCTTCCTTCTTCAAAAACATCAATATCAAGTGAATTTTCAACAAAACGAATGTAATGCGGTGAACCAGTATTTAATACAAAATCAGCATTTACTGAATTGATTTCTGAAACATCATTCATTTTTAAAGAAATCAATTTACCACTTTCAGTAGGCATTTTTGAAGCTTCATGTTTTCCGTCAATGGCAGCAAAATCAACTTTTTCAATATCAACGCCTAAACTCTCAGCAAATGAAACTGAGCATCTTGCCCCATTTCCACAAAAACTTTTTGAACCATCTGAGTTATAATAATCCATTTCAAAAGCAAAACCATCTGAAGCGTTAATTTTAATTAAGCCATCAGCGCCAACTCCAAATTTTCTGTCACATAAAATTTCGATTTGCTTTACCGTTAAATTTGAATATTCTCCACGAAGGTTATTCAACATAACGAAGTCATTTCCAGTTCCTTGATATTTTGAAAAATTGATTTCCATATTTATTTTTAAATAGTACAAAAATATAAATAAAAAGCCTTAAAAATTTAAACTTTTTGAGTTAAAATTTTATTTATCTACATTATCTTCAGCATTTCGCTTTTTAAATTCATATTCAATTTTTAAAGGTTCTCCCGAAATAATCGTTTCATGAGGATGAAATTGTTGTTGTTGATTTTCCTCAAAATTTTTTCTTAAATAATCTTCATGCTCTTGTGCCAAACGGATATTTTCTTTCCAAATCCCTTCTAAATCTGGAGGTTCAATTCCTAATTCCTTTTCAATTTCGTAGCGATACTTTGGATTTTCAGGACCTTTATTTTTAAACCAAAATGCTAAAATTACCCCGATTAAAAGTCCAAATAGATGACCTTCCCAAGAAATTCTTTCTTCTTGAGGAAAAATGCCCCAAATCATGCTTCCATAAATGAAAACAACGAAAAGTGAAATACCTTGTAAAGGACGAAATTTTCGGATTGTTCCACTAGTAAATAAAAATCCAGCTAAGGAGTATATTACACCACTAAATCCAATGTGGTAGCTTCCATTCTGCTTTGCCACTAACCAAACCAAAAAGCCACCTAAAAACCAAGAAATAAAGAATACTTTTGCTGCAATTTTATGATAAAAATAAACCAAAGTCCCAAATAAAACAGTTGCAGGGATCGAATTGTTCACTAGGTGCATTATGTCGTTAGGAGAATGAATTAAAGGAGAAAATAATATTCCTTTTAAGCCTTCTACTGTTTTTGGCAAAATGCCAAACTCAATGAATTGTCTCGGATAAAATTGTTCCACTAAAAAAATACTCCATAATAATGAAAGCAGCAAAAAAGGATATAAAATCGCTTCCAAAGTTGTTCCAAATGAAGAATGTATTTTGTGTCTCATGCAAACGAGGGTTAGTCAAAGATTGTACCTTTAAAAAAGATATGACAGACTGACAGCTGAATTTTAATTGCAAAAAAAAAGCTATCTGTCGAAACAAATAGCCTTCCAATAAATAATATAATTTTATTGATGAATGAAAGTCATTTCCATTTCACCTTGCCCTTGAGCAGACATTCCTAGTACCAATCTAGCTTCTGTATTTTCAATTACAGAAATAGTTTCTTTTTTACCAGAAACTGTTGTAGAAAGTTTTTTCTTGTCAGCAGATAAAGTCCAAGTCCCATTTTCAGTATTGATTTTTCCATCTTGCGCAGGAGATTCAACTACAAATTTTCCGTCTTTTTCAAATGTAAGTTTCATTTTTCCTTTAACTTGTTCAAAAGCAGAACTCATCATTTTACGAGCAAATTCTTTTTGATCCTCAGGGAAATTAGCAATTGCTTTATCTACATTTACTCCGTCAAGTTTCCATTTTCCAACCATTGGATTGCTTTCTCCACAAGAAACAATTGTTAAAACTACAAGTCCAACAAATAATAAGTTTAATATTTTCATCTGATTTTTTTTAATTAAGGTACAAAAATAAACTTTTTTTTTGATATTTAATTCAGATTTTGAAAATTAGATATAAAATAGTTTTTAAAGTTAGAATAATAATTTTTTCAATACAAAATAAATCAAAACTTTTAATGCTAACTTTGCAAAAGTAATTTCTATTGAAGCAAGTGAATTTGGGAAAATTACAAAAAAAATGAAAAAAATGTTTGACTAAAAATGGAAAATACAGAAGATGCAATAAGAAATAAAATTGCCGAAAGTGGATTAATATCGCTTGATTTAGCTGATTTTAAGGTTGATATCAATTCAATTAAAGGAATTGATATAGCCGAAAATCTTTGGCAAGGATTGGTTTTAAAAGAAAAAGATTTCAGAGAATTTATTCAAACAAACGATTGGGAAATATATAATAAGCTAAATGTTTACATTTATTGTTCTGCAGATGCAATTGTACCAACCTGGGCATATATGTTGATTGCGGCTAAACTTGAAGGCATTGTAAACAGCTATGTTGTTGGAACTAAATTAGATTTAGAGAAAATATTGATTCAAAAAAACATTTCAAAATTTGATGTGAATTTACCCGAATACAATTCAAAACGATACATAATCAAAGGTTGTGCTGATATTTCTTGTGCAGAATTTGCAATGACTGAATTAATGAAAGTGATTCAAGGAAGTGCAAAAAGTATCATGTATGGCGAACCTTGTTCAACTGTACCAATTTATAAAAAGAAGTAGAAACTGGGTGTTTATTTCTTTGACGTAAAACATTTTTTCTTTTTTTCACCGCATAGGAACAGATAAAACATAGGTATTTCAGATTTAGTTAATAATATTATTGAAAGAAATACATTTGCTATCTTTATCTGAACTAAATAGAAAACAACATTCCAAAAAAAAAGCTCCTTTGAACTAAATCAAAGGAGCTTTTATATTTTAAAAAGTTGTTAGAAATTACTTCCCTTCACCTTTCATTTTATCTTTTAGAGCTAACAAAGCATCTAAATCACCTAAAGTAGACTTTTCAGAATTTTGGTTAATTGCTTTTACAGCTTGAGAAGTTGCAGAACCACCACCAGCATTACCAGTAGATTTTTTAGCCCCTGTACTTTTCGAAACTGGTGCTTTATCATCACCTTCTTCAAACATACGTGTGTGAGAAACAACGATTTTTTTCGTTTCTTTATTGAATTCAATAACTTTGAAATCTAACGTTTCTTCGATTTTAGCGTTTGATCCGTCTTCTTTTCTTAGATGTTTTGCAGGACAAATTCCTTCAACACCATAAGGCAAAGCTACGATACCTGATTTATCTTTTGTTTCGATGATTGTTCCTTGGTGAACTGATCCTTCTCCGAAAATAGTTTCAAATACATCCCATGGATTTTCTTCTAATTGTTTGTGCCCTAAAGAAATACGACGATTTTCACGATCTATTTCTAAAACCACAACTTTCATATCATCACCAACTTTACAGAATTCAGAAGGATGTTTGATTTTCTTTTGCCAAGATAAATCTGAAATGTGGATTAATCCATCAACTCCTTCTTCTAATTCAACAAAAACACCAAAGTTTGTAAAATTACGAACTTTTGCATCATGTTTCGTTCCAACAGCAAATTTCGCTTCAATAGCATCCCATGGATCTGGCATCATTTGTTTAATACCAAGAGACATTTTTCTTTCTTCTCTATCTAAAGTTAAGATTAAAGCTTCAACAGAATCACCAACTTTCAAGAAATCTTGAGCAGAACGTAAATGCTGTGACCAGCTCATTTCTGAAACGTGAATCAAACCTTCAACTCCTGGTGCGATTTCAATGAATGCACCATAATCAGCTAAAACAACAACTTTACCTGTGATTTTATCACCTACTTTCACTTCAGTATTTAAAGCATCCCAAGGGTGAGCTTGCAATTGTTTTAAACCTAAAGCGATACGTTTTTTATCATCATCAAAGTCTAAGATTACAACATTGATTTTTTCGTCTAAAGTAACGATTTCTTCTGGATGCGTAACACGTCCCCAAGATAAATCAGTGATGTGAATTAATCCGTCAACTCCACCTAAATCGATGAACACACCATAAGAAGTAATGTTTTTAACAATACCTTCTAATACTTGTCCTTTTTCTAATCCAGAGATGATGTGTTTTTTCTGTTCTTCTAATTCAGCTTCAATAAGCGCTTTATGAGAAACAACAACATTTCTAAATTCTTGGTTGATTTTCACAACTTTGAATTCCATGTTTTTTCCAACGTAAACATCATAATCACGAATTGGTTTAACATCGATTTGAGATCCTGGTAAGAAAGCTTCTAAACCAAAAACGTCAACGATTAAACCACCTTTAGTTCTGCATTTAACAAAACCTGTAATAATTTCTCCAGTTTTCAATACATCATTCACATGAATCCATGCTTTGTGCATTCTAGCTGTACGGTGAGAAATAATTAATTGTCCAAATTTGTCTTCTTGACACTCAACGTAAACGTCAACTGTATCTCCAACTTTTAAATCTGGGTTGTAACGGAACTCACTAACTGGAACTACTCCTTCAGATTTGTACCCTACATTGATAACTGCTTCCCTTTTTGTTAAAACAACAACTGTACCTTCAACTACTTCTTTTTCGTTGATTGAACTCAATGTTGCTTCATAAACATCAGATAATTCAGCTCTTTCGATTTTGTTGTAACCATCTAATGCTAACGCATCCCAATCAAAATCAGCAGATCCCTGCCCTGTAATTTTTGTTTCTGCCATTTGGCTTTTTTAAATTGTATTTCTAAAGAATCTTGCTACTTTAGAAAGTTGTTAGTACTAATAAAGTCGTCTGAATCAAGATTAACGACTATTTTTCGACCTAAATCGGGTGCAAAAGTACAGATTTAATTTTGAAAATCAAAAGATTAAGTGATTTTATTTTAGGAATAGTTAAATAAAATAACATTTCACCGAAAAAAACTATCTTAAGTTAATTTTGTGTATTTTTACTAAAATTCAACCAGCTAAAAAAATCCTTTATGAAACAAATTTTCTTTCTTCTCGCAATTTTAAGCAATTTTACTTTTTCTCAAAATTATACATCTTATTTTACTGGAAATCAAACTGATGTAATCACAAGTCCAAAAGGCGGCGTTTGTTTGATGGGTGGAGCTACAGAACACGACGAAGCGATGAAATGGTTTTTGAAACAAGCAAATTTGGGTGATGTGCTGGTTTTGCGAGCAAGTGGATCAGACGGATATAATGATTATTTCATGAATCAGTTGGGAATTACCATCAATTCTGTGGAAACAATTGTTTGCGCTAATGCTAATTCTGCTGAAGAAACGTACATTCACGATAAAATAAAAAAGGCTGAAGCAATTTGGTTTGCTGGTGGTGATCAGTGGGATTATATTTCTTTTTGGAGAAATTCGCCTATCGATAGCTTGATAAATGAAGCCATAAATGAACGTAAAATTGTAATTGGTGGCACAAGTGCTGGAATGGCGATTCAAGGATCTTGTTATTTTACAGCCGAAAATGGCACAGTTACTAGCCAAACAGCTTTGGCAAATCCATTTTCATCTTTAATTACTGTTTCAAATTTACCTTTTCTACAGAATGAATATTTAGAGAATGTAATTACTGATACACATTATGATAGTCCTGATAGAAAAGGAAGACAAGTTGTATTTTTGAGTAGAATGTTTAACGATTTTCAAATTCAAGGCAAAGGAATTGCTTGCGATGAATATACTTCTGTATGCATCGATTCGCTTGGAATGTGTAAAATTTATGGTGATTACCCTAATTACGATGAAGATGTTTATTTCATTCAAACAAATTGTGAAATCTTAGACCTAACTCCAGAATCCTGTGAAATTAATACTCCTTTAACTTGGAACAAAGGAAATGCTGCCTTAAAAGTTTATCACGCAAAAGGAACAATGAATGGAGTTCAAACATTTAATTTAAACGATTGGCTTTCAGGTTCTGGAGGTGTTTGGGAAAATTGGTATGTTGAAAGTGGTGTTTTAACAGAAGTTGTGGGCAATGCTCCTGCTTGCAATTTAGAAAATTCAATACAAAAAAATACTAAACAAAATTCTTTCTTTTTTGAAAACCCAATAACTACAGGGAAATTAGAATTGAAAAATCTTGAATTTCAGAGAGCAACAATTATTGATTTAAATGGAAAAATTCAAACAATTTTATCGACAGAAAACGAGATAAAAGTTTCAGAATTAACTAGCGGAATGTATTTTCTTTATTTAACGAAAAATAATGTTGAAGAAAGGTATAAAGTTTTAATTTTAAATTAAATTTATTGATTGCGCCCATATCTACCACTAAAACTGAATTTAATACTGAAATCTAATTTTTGTTCTTTTTCATTATTCACAAGTTCATGAGATCGCGCTTCGCTAAGTTGCCAAAAAGAACCAAAAGTAGCTTCGCTGAGACCGCCTTTGGCTAAGTTCTAGTGCTTGAAAACGCATCTACCTTTCAACAAACGACGCTAAAAATTCAAAACTCTCCGCCGCGGCGGATCAAACACTTGAATTT
>CANLGD010000044.1 GCA_947490145.1 Flavobacteriia bacterium | reverse complement strand
AAATGGATAGAAGAAAATTAATAAAAATAGGTGCCTTGGGTTCAATTTTTGGACTTTCTAATTCTGCTTTTGGGAAAGGTTCAAATTTATCTATAGAAAATAAGTTGATTGATCTTGAACCGAAAAAATTGATTTACCCGAAAATTGTTTCGACATGGAATCACGGAATGGCAGCAAACCAAAAAGCGTGGGAAACAATAAAAAATGGTGGTACGGCTCTAGACGCAATCGAACAAGGTTTACGAGTCACCGAATCAGACGTCACAAATCGGAGCGTTGGAATAGGAGGAATGCCAGATAGAACTGGACATGTGACATTGGATGCTTGCATTATGGATGAGCAATCTCGTTGTGGTTCAGTAGCTTTTTTAGAAGGCATAGATCATCCAATTTCGGTTGCTAGAAAAGTGATGGAAACTACGCAACACGTAATGTTGGTAGGAAAAGGAGCAAAAGATTTCGCTTTAGAAAATGGATTTTCAAAAATCAAAACACCACTTCCAGAAGTTAAAGCGGAATGGAAAAAATGGTTAAAAGCGCAAGAAGAAAAAGCCAAACATCCTCAAATAAACCATGAAAACCACGATACTATCGGAATGCTTGCAATGGATAAAGACGGGAATATTTGTGGTGGTTGTACTACTAGTGGCTGGGCATATAAATTGCATGGTCGAGTAGGGGATTCTCCGATAATTGGTGCTGGATTGTTTATCGATAATGAAGTTGGTGGAGCTGTTGCAACTGGTTTGGGAGAAGCAATTATCCGTATAGCGGGAAGTCATACGGTTATTGAATTAATGCGTCAAGGTGCATCAGCAATGGAAGCCTGCAAAGAAACTGTAGATAGAATTATTAAAAAGCACAAAAATCTCGAAGGTCTTCAATGTGGTTTTTTAGCAATTGATAAAAATGGAAGCGTTGGTGCTTTTTCAGTTTATAGCGGATTTAATTTCGCTTATACGGATGAAAAACAACATAAAATGATTGACTCACATTTTGATAGAACTTGGTAAAATAACTATGAGAGATGAGTTATGAACATTGTAAAGGTGCGAATCATTGCATCTCAAAACAAACAAAACTTTAAAAAATAGAAATAAATAAAGTAAAATGAAACAAACAATCCTTTTAATAAATTTAGCATTTTTTGCAGTTGCCTGTTCAACTTCTAAAAATAAAACAAATTCTCACCTAAATTCGGGTTCAATAAAAAAAGAAGCTACGTTTAATCAAGATTACATTGATAAAACTGTTCGTCCACAAGATGACTTTTTTAAATATGCAAATGGAATTTGGGTTCAAAATAATCCTGTTCCAGCAAGTGAATCACGCTGGGGAAGTTTCAATGAACTAGATCAAGCAAATAAATTGAAAATTTCTAAAATACTTGAAGAATTAAAAGAAGGAACCTATGATAAAAATTCCATCGAAAATTTATTAGGTTCATTTTATGCTTCTTTTATAGATATAAAAAAGCGTGATGAATTAGGGATTTCACCTATAAAAAAAGACCTTGCAAAAATTCAAGCGATAACATCTTTTTCTGATTATGCTGGAATTATTGCTGAACAACATAAATATGGGATTAGTTCAGTTTTTGGTTTAGGTGTAGGTCAAGATTTGAAAAAAGTAAAAGAAAACATAACTTATATTGGTCAAGCAAATTTAGGTTTGCCAAATAAGGATTACTATATCGATGAAAACAAAAAAGATATTCTTGAAAAATACCAAACTCATATCGAAAATACATTCCTATTGGCTGGATATGAAGCAAAGGCTGCAACAAAAGCTGCAAGAAATTGTGTATATTTTGAAGTGAAGTTGGCCGAAAAAATGATGAGTCCAGCGGAATTAAGAATACCTGAAGATTCATATAATTTATTTTCCAAGAAAGAAACTGAATCTATGCTAAAAAATCTTGATTTTGATAAATATTTGAGCAATGTTGGAAGTCAATTTTTTGAATACATCGTTGTGGGACAGCCAGCCTATTTAAAACATTTGAATAAAATGGTAAAAGATGTTCAAATTGAAATTTGGAAAGATTACTTAACATGGAATACCTTGAATTTTTATGCAAGACATTTAGATTCAAAATTTGAAGCCGAAGATTTTGCCTTTAATGAAACAATTTTAAGTGGAAAATCAAAAATGAAGCCAATTAACGAACGTGCGATAAATGAAATTACAGAAATGTCAATTGGCGAAGCTTTAGGAAATATGTTTGTAAAAAAATATTTTTCTGAAAAATCGCAGCAACGTGTTAATGTGATGGTTGATAATCTTTTATCTACATTTAATGATCGAATTAAGAACCTTACTTGGATGACAGATTCTACTAAGTTAGCAGCCTTAAATAAATTAAATTCTATTGGCAGAAAGTTAGGATTTCCTTCAAAATGGGAAGATTTTTCGGATTTACAATTGACAAAAGATTCTTATGTTGAAAACATTAAAAAATGTTTGGCTCGTGATGTGAGTAAAAACTTCAAGGAACTTTATTTGCCAATTGACAAGCAAAAATGGGGAATGCCAGCGCATATGATTAATGCATATTATCATCCTTTGTTGAATGAAATTGTTTTTCCAGCAGGAATTATGCAATCACCTTTTTTTGAAGAAAATGGCGAAGATGCAGTAAATTATGGTCGAATTGGTATGGTTATTGGACATGAATTCACACATGGTTTTGATGACATGGGATCAAAATTTGCAGCTGATGGAAGTTTTACAAATTGGTGGTCTGAAGCAGATCGAAAATCATTTGAAGAAAAAACAAAAATTTTGGGTGAAACTTTTTCTGGATTTTGTCCAATTGAAGGTCATTGCGTAAATTCTGAATTGACCATGGGCGAAAATATTGCCGATTTAGGTGGAATTACTTTAGCTTATTACGCATATACAAAAACCGAAGAATTCAAATCAGGCGAATTGAAAAATGGATTTACACCTGCACAACGATTCTTTATTTCCTTTGCGCAACTATGGAAAATTAATTATACAGATGCAGAAATGAAAAAAAGAATTGCCAATGACGAGCATTCTCCCGGAATGTACAGAGTAAATGGTCCATTAATGAACTGTCCTGAATTTCATGAAGCCTTTCAAGTTAAAGAAGGAGACAAAATGAGAAATTCTTTATGGAAGGTGGCAAAAATTTGGTAAAACTTGTTTTAAAATCAGCACTTAAATAAACAGATATAATAGTTTACAAAGTATCTCTTAAAAGTTGTTAATTTAAATTAAAAAAAATTGTAATTTCGGCACGTGAAAAACTGTTAACTTGACATCTAATTCCATTAAAAAAATTAATATCTATTTATGAAATTTACTCAATTCATTTCGCTTTCAATATTTTTAGTAATAACTTCCTTTTATTTTGGACAATCTGCAACTGTCAGAGGTTTTGTCTACGAAAAATCAAATGGAGAACCAATTCCATTTCAAAAAGTAAAAATAATGACAGTTAGTAAAACCATTTATGGAGCTGTGACAGATTTGAATGGTTTTTTCTCTATTCCCAAATTAATAGTTGGAGTTTACACATTAAAAGTCGAAAGTAGCGGATTTGATTCAATTTCAAAAAATGTAGAAATTACGAAAGTAAATCAAATTGTCGATTTAAAAATTGAACTTATTAAAGCCGAAAAGGTTAAAAATATGGATCAAATCGATGTCAGTGCAATTGCAAAAACAAAAAAAACGGAAGTTGGAACCTCAGTAATAAAATTAGATAAAAAGGGTTTAGAGAGAATACCGAGTGTTGGGGCTGAAAATGATATCGTTGGTGCTTTAAGTGTAACTCCTGGAGTTGTTACAACTGGTGATCAAGGTGGTCAATTGTATGTTCGCGGAGGAACTCCGATTCAAAATAAAATTTTGCTAGACGGAATGACAATTTATACTCCTTTTCACTCTATTGGATTTTTCTCAATTTTTGAAACTGAATTAGTTAAGAATGTGGATATTTATACTGGAGGATTTGACTCAAAATATGGTGGTAGAATTTCTTCTGTAATGGATATTTCATACAGAGATGGAAATAAAAGAAAACAAGGTGGTAAAATATCTGTAAGTCCATTTCTAGCTAAATTGGTTTTAGAAGGTCCTATTTCTAGGGGAAAAGATGGTAAAGAAAATAATAATTCTTATATTTTTTCAGCTAAACATTGCTTGTTAGATTACACATCAAAATCACTTTACCCAACAGTTAATGAAGGAAATGGATTACCTTTTGCTTTTACGGATTTATACGGTAAAATTACATTAGGGTCAACTGGAGGTTCAAAATTTAGCGTTTTTGGATTGAGTAATTCTGACAATGTTAATTATCAAGATTTGGCAAAATTATCCTGGAGTCAGAGGGGTGGAGGTATGAATTTTTTATTAATTCCTGCTGGAACACCAGTGTTTATTAGAGGACATTTGAATGCTTCAAAATACTCAATAGCATTTGAAGAATACGGTTCTCCGGTTGATTCAAGTTCTATTGGTGGTGCGGAATTAGGATTTGATTTCTCATTCTTCCAAAAAAATGAAGGACAATTAGACATAGGAGTTGCTATCAATGGTTTTAATACCAGATATACAACTTATAATGAAGCTGCTCGGAAAATAACTGATGATAATTTTAGTTTTGAATTTAATTCATACATTAATTACAAAATTATTCGTGGACGATTTGTAATTCAGCCAGGGGTTAGGTTACAAGCATATTTATCTCAGAATACAATTTCTCCAGAACCTAGATTGGGAATTAAATATAATGCATCAGAAAATTTTAGACTTAAATTCTCAGGAGGAAGATATTCACAAAATTTTACTTCTGCCTCATCAGATAAAGACATAGTGAATTTATTTAATGGACTTTTATCAGCACCAACAAATTATCAAAAAGAATTTGTTTCCGAAACAGGGACTGTTTCAACTGTAAAAAATGCACTTCAATATTCTTGGCATGCAATTTTAGGAACTGAATATGACATAAATAAATTTTGGAGTATTAATTTAGAAGGATATTATAAATTATTTACACAATTGAGTAATTTAAATCAAAATAAATTATATGATGACGAACCGCAATTTGAAAACATTGCTGATGTTTACAAAAAAGATTTTATTATAGAATCAGGTAAATCTTACGGAGCAGATTTATTAGTGAAATATTCTAAAGATAGGTGGTTTTTGTGGGCAGTTTATTCATTGGGTTATTCAACAAGATGGGATGGTTTAAATTCTTACTATCCAGTTTTTGATAGACGGCATAACATCAATTTAGTGGGTACATATTTATTTGGTAAAAAGAAAAATTTGGAGTTAAGTACGCGCTGGAATTTAGGATCCGGCTTACCTTATACTCCAAATGCTGGAGGATATCAAAATGAAGATTTTAATCAAGGTATAAGTACTAATTTAACTACTTCGAACCCATCTACAACTTCAACAGTTTATGGAGCTTTCAATAGCCAAAGATTGCCATATTATCACAGACTTGATATTACAGTTAAAAAGAATTTTGAATTCAAGAATAAAACAAAAATGGAAATTATTGCAAGTGTAACAAATGTTTATAATAGAAATAATATTTTTTATAAAAATAGAATTACAGGTAAAGAGATTTACCAATTTCCTTTCTTACCTAGTTTAGGAATGAGCTACAAATTTTAATTATTAAAAAATTTCGCTCATTAATTGTTTGTTATCAGTTATTTATGAGATTATTAAAAAATTATTTAAAAAAATCTGATTTTTTCCATTGTTAAACAAAATAAAGTCTGTATATTTGCACCCGCTTAGGGTTTGTACTTGGAGCAAATATAAGATTCCGTAGCTCAGCTGGTAGAGCAATACACTTTTAATGTATGGGTCCTGGGTTCGAATCCCAGCGGGATCACTGAAATAAAAAATAAAAGGCTGTAATTCAAGTAATTACAGCCTTTTTAAATTTTCGGGGTAAACATAGGGTAAACATTTCAAAAAACTTGTATTTCTCTATTCCTTAATAAACATAAGAAATCAAAAGAAAAATAGTGTACTTTATCTTTTCCGTAGATATTACGTTTATATTCTTTTCCAATTCATTCAAATTTCATCCGTTTACATTGTCTTCAAATGGCTTATATAATGCTTTAAAGTTTCTTGTAGTGTATAAGAATTTGAATGTATTATACTGTCAAATTTCTTGTTTTATTTTGATATATAAATCAATTAAAAACAAAAGAAAATGGCAAAGCAAAATGGCATTATTAGACTAAAAGGAACATTAGATAATGTTACCTTTTACAAGACCAAAGATGGAGATTTGGCAAAGATGAAAACTTCTGTTGACAAAGACAGAATTGCAAACGACCCAGCGTATCAAAGAACGCGTGAAAATGGGCAAGAATTTGGAAGCTCTGCAACTTCGGGCAAACTTACTCGTGATTCACTTCGTCCGATTGCATTAAATGCAACAGATTCAAGAGTGGTTGCAAGAATGACCCAGTTAATGACCAAAATCAAGAACTTAGATGCTACATCGATTCGTGGTGCTCGAAATGTTGGTGTTTCAATGGTTTTGGCTACTGCAAAAGCATTGCTAAAAGGATTTGACTTCAACAAAGAGGCTCTTTTAGGCAGTATCCTGTTTAAACCTTATTCAGTTGTAACCGCAACTGGAGTAATTACAATTACGGGAGTTGTTCCAATTAACGATGTTGTGTTTCCTGAAGGTGCAACTCATGTAAGTTTTACTGGTGCTTATGGCAACATCAATTATGCGACTGGAATTGCTGATGTGAAATTGACAAACGTTCAAAACGTTTTGATCAATGGAACTGCAAGTACTATCACTTTGACACCTACTGCCGTGCCAGCGGGAACAGGTGCAAAAGTGTATTTGTTGAAAATTGAGTTTTTCCAATTGGTAAACGGTGTGCAATACTCTTTGAAAAATGGAGCTCACAACGCTTTGAAAATTATTGAAGTAATCTAAAATTTGAAGTCATGAAAATTATAGATCGTTTTAAAGCCCCTACTCCTAAATTTCACAGAATATTGAGAAATATCGGACTTGGATTGATTGCAGCAGGTGGAGCAATTGTTGCTTCTCCTGTTGCTTTACCGATGGCAATAGCAAGTTTAGGGACTTATTTAATCGTTGCAGGAAGCGTTGCAACAGCTGTGGCACAAAGTGTAACAGCAGACCGTAAATAGTACAAATCATATTAAATTCTATACAAATGGAAAAGGAATGTAAAAAAAGTGAATGGGATATCAAATTGAAATCCAAAAGAAAACCAAGATTTAAAGCAGGAGCAGATTTAACTGACAAAGTAAATCTTATTGCTGTTGACATCATCGAGGAAATGAACGAAGATTCTTTAACAACTGACATTAAAATGGAAGTTGAGCAAACAAAAGATGATCGTTTACAAATTGCTGTGAAAAAGGAAGTTCGTTTCAAAGCTGGTGCTGATTTGACCGAAAAAGTGAATCGAATGAGCATTGATTTAGATGAAGACTCAGACGAAAAATCAACAGATTCAAAGTTGAAAGTGAAGCTTGAAACGCAAGAAAATGAACGTTTGGAAATTTCTTGTAAAAAGAAAGTCCAATTCAAGGCTGGTGCTGAATTGACTGATAAAGTCAACAAAGTAGATGTTGATTGGATTGAAGAATTAATTGAAGATAAAGAAATCTTAACGGTTTCATTCAAAATCACTTCAACTATTTGTCAAAACATAGAAGTTTTAGAACTTCAAAAATAATCCTGTTAAAAATAAAGTAAAATGATACACCACGACCACAGCACAGCAATAGGAACAACTACAGGAACGGCTTTATCCGTATTTGCGACACTTGACAAGCAAGACATCACAAAAACAGTTGTATTGGCTTGTGTGGGTGCAATTGTTAGCTTTGCTGTTTCACTTTTATTAAAGTGGATTTGGAAAAGAGTTAAGTTTTAAAGTTGAATTTCAAATTTTGTGAAACGCCATTCGAAAGAGTGGCGTTTTTTTTTGTTGCACAACAGCTCGATTTTTTACTTTTATTCCGATTGAGATAAACTTCATTTTTAGATAAATCCCTAAATCGGGATAAAAGAAAAAATGAGCATCCACAGCGCAACAACTGTTTATTAAAAGTGTTGCACTTCATCCGCTACGGAAGGCGAAGTGCAACACTTTTTATGAAAAATAGTTTTCTTGATGAGGTTTAAATATTGGTTTTTTCATTTAAGCACTTCGCAAAAAACTGTAAATTGCAAAAGTTGCAAACTTTGCAGAAGTTGCAAAGTTTGCAAACTTTTGATTCAAAAAACTTTATTGAGATAGAATAATTCTATATTTGGGCATATTTATGGAAATTCTTCCATAAATGCAACATTGTGCTAAATTAAAAAACAAAATGACAGAAGACGAATCAAATAGAATTAGGGAAGCTTGCTTTAAATTATCCTCTCAAGTTAATTGGACAAAAACAACTAACTCTGAAAGTATCATAGAACAGGTTGAACAAATTTCTGAAATGACAGAAAAAGTATTTGAATCTACAATAGACTGTTTGTCTGCAAATATTCCTCTTGGCTGTAATACTGAAATGATAATTAGAGCGGTTGATTATGTTACAAATATACATGCAATTCCTGTTGCTGGATGTGATATTGACTGGTTCAGAATTACTTTGTATACCTTAGTTGAACTTGCATGTCCAAATTATGAAATCGGAACCTTAGATGAGGATTTCATAGAGATAGACTTACGAAAAAGAGTTGAAAAAAAATGAATATTAATTTCATAAAAAACTGCCTTTCTTATCAATAAAGAAAGGCAGTTTTTTATCTAATCAAATCCCTCGCAACTTCAATTTTTATCTTTTTCAATGTCAAAGCCAAATCATGAAAGTGCAAATCTTTTTCATTAGCAAATTTTAATAAATCCAGTGCTTTTTGAAAAACTGCTGGATTATTTTTTGTTTTCAAAAAGGATTCTTGGACCAGGTTAAACGTTTCTTTGTATCGAATAAATTCGATACAGGATCCAACAAATAATTGATGAAATCTTTTTCCTTGCCAAAGAGCAAAACAAATCCAGTACAAATTTTCTTTTTGTTCTTCAGAAGCGCAGCTTAAAACAAAACAATTTGGACACGGTTCTAAAAGTGGTTTCCCCGAATTTAAACCTTTGTTTAAAACGAAGAAATGAAACCCAGCGTATTTTTTAGCCGGGTTATAAGTTGCGAGATTAAAATTCGATTTCATAAGTTCCAGAATTGTTAGTTAAAGATTTTAATCGTCTTTGAGCATAATCTCTAAGTTTTAAATACATTTTTCTTAGACTTCCTTGATTTAGATTTTCTAATTCGATTTCAAAAAATGCTATTTCGGTGTTTAATTGCTCCTTATTCATGCGTGACATAATGCTTTTTGCGACAGCTGGGTTAATTACATTGTACATAATAATTTGTTTAAAAGTTAAAATCTCAAATCCCCCCTTCAAAAAAAATTTTTTCAAAAGAAAAGAAGAAAAAACTGAAAAAAAAGAATAAAAGAAAGCCAATTTAAAAGGGGCTTCATTTTGATTATACAAGGTTTTTGACAAAAAAAATTGCTTAAATGTGAATCGTTTTAAGGCAAGAAAATTATTAGCCCGAGAAGAATGTTATTGAGAAAATAAACTGCAATTATTTTTGCAAAACACGAAGTGCCTGACCTTTTAGAATTAAAATGAATAGACCCTAAATTTGCTTTCATTTTATTTTTTTAGAATTTTTATTTAAATCTCCTTAAAAACAAAAATCTAAAAAGAAATCTTTGACCTACAGAAAATTTGATTCCAAATACTAAAAATGTGTATCTACGATTTGAGATAATTTTGATACATTACTAAAATCTAAACTTGGACAAGAATTAAAAAAAGAGAGAAATGAACGCCGAATTCCGTTCCGATTTTTCATCGGAATAACGGAAAAGTGCTGAATGGAACGTGCGAACGCAAGCGAGTGGAGACTTGGGGAAAGTTGGAGAATGAAGCTTCAGCGAATGGGAACGACCACTGCTGAAAGCACAAGGTTTTGGCGGATTTTTTGTTGCCATTTTCGGCATTACATAAAATATGACAAAGCCGCAGCCAAGACGACTTTAGCGGCGAGCCATACAATAAGCAACGGTGAACACCCAGTTAAAAAATGCGATAGCAACCTTTGAAAAGGGTCTGGGTGGACAAAGTAGTTGCGACTGAATGCAGGGCTGAACCACCGAAAGAAAACAAAGAAACTGCCACAAAGAGAATTTTGAACGACTGGCGAGTTTATGGTTTTTGCAAGGGCATGGAAAGTAGTGGAATGCTTGTATTACCCTTGCAAAAATGTTTTCTTTTCGTGGGTGTTCAGACCAATTGAAGACCATATTTCCCCCTTTTAAAATCCGAGAATTAGTTGTTCTACGATAGACTTTATTGGAAAGAGGATTGTGTTTCTACTGTGGGAACGATAAACTAAAAAAAATTAAAGTTGAAAAGAAAATCTTGAGCAAGTGAAATAGCTATACCGAAAATGGTATTGGGAAAGAAGAATCTCAAGAAGCTATTTCTCTTGACTACAATAATCGTAATTCGAAGCGATAATTTCAAAACGAAACTGTTTTATTTAAGAACTGCAGTCCACATTTTTCTTGTGGCCGCAGTTTGTAAGAAATCTGTTTCGTTTGCTGCTCGGGTGGAAATGGAAAGCTTTTTGAACTGGAATGAAGTTTTTACAGAATTTGAAAAGCAATTTACGCTCTTTCAAATTGTAAAAAAAACAAAATTACAGAAGATAACTTGGAAGAGTAGACCGATTAAGCAGCCAAAATAAAAGTAAGTACTTTAGTTATCCCAAATTATTAGATCGTTGGTAAAATCAAATTTTTTTGAATGACCAGTCACATTTAAAATATAACCATTAAGATGATTAATATTAGGTGCAGAAACAACTAAACTTTCTGAAACTTCAAATAATGAATACTTTTTGTCAAAAGAAGTTGGTTTAATTGCAATATTTGAAAAACTTAGCTTTTTTTGAACACTAGGATAAACGATAGCCTCTACAGTACCATCCTCAAATTCATATAATATTTTATTTGAAAAATAAGCACTAAGAAAATAATCAAAATGATTAAATTTTTCTACTTTTTTAGCAAAACATTCTGCTAAAAAATCTAATAAAATATCAATTTGTTCTTTTAATTCTTCATTAATTTCTTTATTTTTATTGATATAATTAGTAAAAGCAACATCAAAATTCAATGAAAGACCGTTATGGGAAAAATTATCTCCTGATGTTTTTTTAAATATAGGTGAAATATCTAAAGTAGAATTTTCCTTTATTTGCCATTTCGAAATAGTTAACATGTCACCTACATTAGGCTTTAATTCATCCATAATTGTTAAAGGATCAAAAGCAGCATAAAAAATACTTTGACCTATAAAATTTGCTCTTCCAAGCTTAGTAACTTTCTCTTTTGGTGGGTTTTTTAATAAAGAAGGTTTATAAATACGTTCTAATTTACCATCTAAAACATTTCTATTGATTGTTACTCGACTGACTTCATAAAAAGGACAATTAAATATTGGTACTGAAAAAAGTGGAGTTGAGTCTAAAACTGATTTTAAATGGGGGATATAGTTTTCTTCAATTGAATTTTTATTTAAAAAACTCCTAAGCGAATTTAAGTATAAATTTAATTTGGCAATATTATGCATTCTTAATATTTTACAAGAGATATTTCAGTATTATTCAAATTTATAATTGCAACAGCAAAAAAATATTATAACAATTGATTAAAAAATCTAACTTGTTTTTTTTTTCATTGTTAAAAAGTAAGCAGTTCCTGTAGGAGTTTTAGCTCCTTTTTCTGAAAAATTATAGTCGTCTAATTGTACCAAAAATGAATTATTTAAAATTAATTTTGCATCTGAAATTAATACAACAGTTAATTTATTTTTTGCTTCTTTTTCAATTCCATTTTGAAAAATAACTCCCAATATTGTACAATAATAAAAATTAACCCCATTATTAGACATGTCCTTATATGGTTCTATTTTAAATGTAGCTTTATAAAATTCAAGTGACCAACCAACATTTTCAAATTCATTTATTTCAAAAAATAGGTGTAAATAACTCTTAATTGAAATGTCTAAATCAGAAAACCATTTCATTTTTTCTGACCTTGAAACTAAAGGTTGTAAATCAAGCTCTAATCCAATTGTTTCTTCCAAACGAAATTTACTAGTGTCACCAGCAAATCCATTAGCACCACAAAATGTACAAGAAACTGAAATTTGACTTAATACATTTGCTGCAAAAAAGTCAATGGACAAAATTAAATCTGGAGGTAAAGGAGGTAATGTAATTGAAAATGTTCTTAGTGAGTTACAATTCGCACATAGAAGTCTAAAATCTACATTCATTGAAATTAAGTTATTAATGGAAGAATGAATTTAAAAAGAATTACCAATGTTTATTTTGGCAAATGTTGGAAAAGAAATGTTATCAATAAAATGACTTGTTAAAGAACTAAGAGAGGATTCATTGATAATATCTGCCTCCAAAAAACTTTCTATTTCTGCAATATTGCTAAAGTTAGAACATATTTCTGCATCTGATATTTGCAAGCGATGTCTAATGTTTTTGAAAAATTTGATTTCAGAATATTCAATTTTATCATCTGCAAGGATAATATTTAGTGCAATTTCAAGTATTGAAAGTGTTTCATTTTTACTAAACTTAGAAATCTTTATAAAGTCAAAAAAATCATGTAGAAATTTTTGAGGATTGGAATTAAGTTCAGCTAACAAATCATTAATATCATTTATTAAATCAATAGAAGAACTATCGTTTAATTTTGCAAAATGATTTTTAAGTAAACTAATTTCCTTATCATCAATATGACCATCAGACGCCATACAACAAAAGCCTGTTTTTAATAACATTTTATTGAAAGTAGTGTTTTCCATAATTTTAAGGTTTAAAACCTATCCGTGGTTTATTTATTGGTGTTTGATCGGGATTATTGTCAATTTTTGTATATTTATTTAATACCTCCAAAGGAACAGAAGGTGGAGTAGCTTTTATAATTTCTTGAAGGATAGTCATCGATATACGTTGCTTCTTTACTAAGGCAAGACGAGAAGCATCATCTACAATCAAATTGATATCTGCCGAAACATAATTTTCTGTTAATGTTGCCAATTCATCATATCTTATTCCAAAGTCTAATGGTCTATTCTCTAAATTCTTTTTGAATAGTTCCAAACGAGCGTCATAATCAGGAGGAGAAATGTAAAATTTCTTATCTAAACGACCAGCTCGCAAAATTGCAGGGTCAATCATGTGCGGGAAATTAGTAGCACCAATAATAAAAACACCTTTCTCTCCTGTTCTATCCATTTGAGCAAGCATTTCATTCACAGCACTTTTTGACATTTCATGAGAATCACTTTCTCTATTAGGTAAAAGTTCATTGATTTCATCTATAAAAATTATCGTAGGCGCATTTTCAATTGCATCTTCAAACATTTTAGCTATATTTTCCTGAGTTGCGTTAACATATCTACTTTTTAGATTTGATGGAGCGATTGACATAAAATTAAAACCTACTTCTTCAGCAAAATGTTTAGCGAAAAAAGTCTTGCCACAACCGGGAGGACCATAAAGTAAAATTCCATTTGGAATTGAAACTCCATATTTTGAATATTCTTCAGGGTTGTTTAAAGCGTCAATCACATCAGTTTGCAATTGTTGCTTTAATGCATTCATACCTGCTATGGCATCAAATCCTAAGCCCTTCTTTCTTTCACTTTTAACTTTTTTGATTGGTATGTTTTCAAATTCTTCGAGTTTAAATTCACTTAAATTCTGCAATGCTTCTTTAAATTCATAAGCATTTTGAAATCTCATGTCTGTGTCATGAGATAAAGCTTTTTTTAAAACTTCAATTATTTTTAAGTCAAAATCAAAAAATGGCTTATCTAAATTTGGAAATGATAATTTTTGACTGCGATTAGAAAATACTTCATTGATTTTTGTTTGTTTTGATAAATCAATTGACCATGGCGGACTTCCATAAATTAAGTAATACAAAATTGCACCAATTGAATAAAGATCACTTTGAGGAGAAAAAATATTATTAAGACATTCAGAAGCAACAAAATTAAGATTCAAACCTTTTATTGTAAAGCTGTCCGATGATGATTGAAAAAATCGGGCAAAACCAAAATCAATAATTTTAGCATTAGTTTCATTTGAGCCTAAATCTATCATTATGTTATTTGGAGTTAAATCATTGTGTAATATTGGGTTCTCAAGACTATGTAAATATATAGCACTATCCAAAATATCAATTACATTTTTTTTTATGTCGTAAAAGGACGTAAAATACGAACGAACTTTTGCCTCCGATAATGTTTCTCCGGAAATAAAATCTAAAACTAGGTATGTATATTTTTTGGATTCAAGAATAATATTACCACTTTCTCTATATTTAACAACATTTTGATGGTGAATATTTTTTAAAATTTCAATCTCTAAAACATTGTTCTGACTGTCGAAAGATGTATGGTGGAGTTTAGTATTATTAATTAATTTCAAAAAATAAATTTTCTTATCTAAAATACTTTTTACACGATATGTTTCAGCATAAGCCCCTTTTTTTATAAAGAGCAATACTTCATACAAATCATTTAAGACTTGACCTTTTAATAATATACCTGTTTCAATCATTATTAAGCTAATGTTTCTGGAATTTCATCTTTTGGCATAAGTGAAAACAATTGAATAAGTACTTCTCTAACGCCTGAACTACGACCATCAGCGACCATCTGTAAACCTTGGTTTATTAGTTGACGAGCCTTGTTGGGATCTTGCCAGGTGTAATCATTAAATTTTTCATTAATCATTTGAAGATATTGAATATCAACCCCATTTCCTGAAACTTTATTTCTTAATTCAAAATCAAACATATTGATAGCTGAATTTAGCTCTTTTGCTGATTTTCTATCTTGTGTTGTAATTACTTGCTCAATTTTGTTTCTAAAATCAGAAACTAAACCATTCAATTTTTCAACTGAAATTTGATCTTGGTCGATATTTTTAATTTTTTCAACTAAATCTTCAAATTCGTAAAAAGTATCTTTTAACTCTTGTTCCAAAACAGGCCATTCAGCCTTATTTTCAGATTCATCAATAATAATTAATTCTTTACGTAAGCCTTCTAAAATTTCTAATTTACCATCTGCACTTGCTCCTTCGTTTTGAAGTTTGTTTTCCAAGGAAGTTAGATTTTCTTCCACTGACTTGAGTTCGAATTTTTTTGCTTTTCGTAAAGATGCTGAAATTTCATGTTTTAAAAATTCAGAAGATGGAGGCTCCTTACTGGTAACTTTCACATCTAATTCTTCTGTATGTTCAATTGCAGGAAAGTAAGCTGAAAATTTCATTGTTTCCGACCTATCAACTTTGATTGTGATATCAACATCACTACCAATAGGTAATAATTTTGGGATGGTTTCACCCGTAATTATTATTTCACATACTTCATCATTAAGCAAAGGGTTTGACATTTCTGAATTGTAATCACCTTGATAAATTGGAATTCTGATTATATCATTTGCATTACCAGGTCTAATTTGATTCCTTGTTTTTAGACCATTTCGTACACCTATCGCTGGCAGTCTATTGTTTTTCTCCAATCCTTTTACTGTTGAAATTAAATCCTTTTCTTCATCTTGAAAATATTTTACAATGCAAATATTATAAGGTAAGGTTGCTTGACCAATGTTAAACCCTTGTGTAATAATAAATGTATCTGGTTCACATTCAATCTTATTACCAGCATTATCATAGGTAACAATTTCAAATTGATTTGATTCATTTTCATTTAATAAGACATCAATTAATGCCTTCTTCTCAGAAATTAATTTCTTAGTACTTGACCAAGCTCCATCACTTCTGTTAACAACTGCATATATTTCACTAGGTAAAATACCTTCACATTTGTCTTTCAACACAGAAATATTTATCATTTCTTCTAAATCAACCGTGGTAGCTTCATAATTTATTTCCAACTGCAATTTGGTGTTGTCTCGCGATTCATCCAATACTTCGTCAGAGATAGAAATTGTCGAAGCAAACAAGGCAGCACCATTTGCAACAGC
The DNA here is from genome assembly GCA_947490145.1 of Flavobacteriia bacterium. Taxonomy (GTDB): domain Bacteria; phylum Bacteroidota; class Bacteroidia; order Flavobacteriales_D; family Crocinitomicaceae; genus M2408. Next base: position 7,676 of record CANLGD010000044.1, on the reverse strand, counting down.
GGTCATTGGATCAATTGAGGTATCAACTTTATCTGTAACTTGCTTTTTGAGCATTTCACGGAGAATCGGAGAATAAGTAGGACCACCGACAAGAATTAAGGCATCAATTTCTTTACCTGTTAGGTTGTTTCTTTTCAATAAGGAAAGTGTAATGTCTATTGCTTTTTGGAAAATAGGAGATAAAACTTTTTCTAAATCTGATCGAGATATTGTGATGTCGATTTCTGGTTCTTCACCGTTTTCATCTTCGAAAGGTAAGTCACCTAAATTTGAAAGGATGTTATAAGAGTCTTTAAACGAGAGTTGATTTTTAGCTTCTTCAGCATAGGGTTTTACTGCATCTCTTAGAACTTGTAATTTTTTTGCATCTGAAAGTACTTGATCAATTGAATAATTATCTTTTAAATAGGGAAGTATTATTTCATCCACAATTGCATTATCAAGATTTTTCCCACCTAACCAATTATCACCTTCTGTATCTTTAACTGTTAATATACCTTCATCTGCCTTAAGCAAAGCCGCATCGAAAGTACCACCACCAAAATCAAAAACGAGCCAATAACCATTTTTTACAGTTGAGTGAAGACCATAGGCAGTTGCAGCAGCAACTGGTTCTTGCAATAATTCAACATGTTTAAAACCAGCCAATTTTGCTGCTTGTAAAGTCGCCTCTTTTTGAGGATTTAGGAATTTGGCAGGAACAGTAATCACAATTGAATTAATATTCTCATCAATTATGTAGGATTTTAACTTTTTTAATATCTCTGCAGATAATTGCTCGGAAGTAAGCGGCCTATCTAAATTAGAACTAAAGTAAGTATGCGTTGTACCCATAGTTCTTTTAAATTCAATAAATGAATTAGAAGAGTTTTGATTTGTACTCTTTAATGCACGAGCATTATCAGTCTTTAACATATTAAAGGCTGTGTCACCGGCTAAAAAATCCCCTCTTTTATTAACAGAAACACAGGATGGTGTAGTATCTTTTAATGTATCAGATTTTTTTATAACAGGTTTTCCTCCCTCCATTCTGGAAATTGCAGAGTTTGTTGTACCCAAATCAATTCCGTAATCAATCTTATTTCTCATATTTAAAAAATTATTATCCTTTCAAAATTTCCACTTGAGCCATCTGTATCATTTTTTCTTTAAAATTTACCTGTGGCTTAATAATTTTACCAATTACTTCCTTATCAGGCGCTAGATTTTCGTCAATATTGGTTGCAATAATAGTTACTTTCATACCTGGATTATAATCTCTTCCAAATAACTCAGGCAATTCATAACCATTCGCTAACAAATTATCCTTCAAATTTGAAACAGATCGGTTTAACTGTTTTAAGCCCTTGGTTGTGGAATCCATTAATCTAATATTTCTTTCAATTAAGGTAATCTCATCAGCCAATTTCAAAGCCAATGAATGATCTATTTCATCTTTAGAATTAGTTAATGGAGAACTACCCATTTTCTCTAATAATTGTATTTGTTTTTCAATAAAATCTGCTGATTTTGAAAATTCAGATACCAATTTTTCCTCAACAGCTTTTTTATTTTCTGAAAGCTGGCTAATCATATCTGACTTATTTTTATTAAGTCTTTTGTTAATAATGATATAAACAATTAAAAGCGAAATAACAATACATGCTATAATAACAATTGTGATGAGAAAATTACTTTTGGTGCTATTCGTCAATTCACCGTATTTAGTATTTGATTTAGAATCTACTGAATTGATAATGTTACCTAATGAATCTGTCTGAAGATTTAAGGAGGCGCTTAAATTTTCAACTGAATGCGATAAATTTGACAAAAGCAATGAATCTCTTTTTATTTGAGAATTTAAATTTAAAATTTCAGTTTTCAGTTTTTGATTTTCTCGATTTACTTTAGAATTGAGATTTTCCAATTTAAGATTTAAATCATTCTCTTGAGAAAATCCAAGAAAAGCGATAATAAGAAAGGAAATTGTAAAAATGTGTTTCATTTTTTGCTTTTTAATTTGATGATAAATTTATCCAAAAACATTCTGATTTTAGAATTTATGTAAGAGTTATTTTTTAAAAGAGAAACTAATTTGGGAGAAATGAAATAGTATGTTTTTATAAAAATTCTACCAAATGTAGTTTTAGCTAAAACATTGTCCCTATATGCTCTTAATTCAAGTACCTGAGGATGTTCATAACTACCATAAGCCATCGTTGCAATGTAACAACCAGAAGGTGTAGGTTTCACGGCTCTTGTAGGAGTAGGCTGATTTCTGATTTGTTCAACTTGCTGTTTGATGGAAAAAAGTGCATTTTTATTATTTTGAAATTGAACTTTAAATTCGTTTTTCAAATCCAAATCATCAATTATTAAATTAACTTTTATGGCTGATTCAATTGCTTCTAAAAGCCATTTTTTAGCACTTTGTGATTCTAGATTAAATTTTAAACAATCAAGAAAATGTTCTTGGCTACTATTTACTTTTCGGATACACAATTGTTGAGCATCTGATGCAATTCTTGTACTTATGTTGAGATAAAGTTCATCTGCATATCCAAGGATGTTTTTTAATTTTAGAAGTAAAGGAGTACACATTCCTAGATAATAAAGCGAGCTCGCATTTGCATCTTGTTCTTTCTCAAATTCATCTATTAACTGCTTCAATTTTTTAACATCCTCAACTATTTGTTGTTCTTTTTCACGTAGAGGTTTGTCTTTAACCCAATCCTGTAATTCGTTTAAATTTTCTTTTATTCTTTGTTTAGACATCTCTCCTTGGGCAATTACACTAGCCTGTTTAAATAAATTTATGGCTACATTGCTTGGGTCTATGTTTGTGTCTCTAAAGTGCAAAAAGTAATCTATCCCACACTGTAACAATTCATCAGCTAATTTATCAGCTACATTTGTATATCTAATATCATTTGCTCCAATAAATTCTTTGATAGATTCAATTTTTTGTTGACAGTTTTCTTGAAGCGAGATGCCATGAGTATTAGATTTTGATTTATCACTCTTTCTTGCAGCCTTACAATAATTTATTTTAGCTTCAATTTCCGCAATAAAAATATTTGAATAGTCTTTTAAAAAGATTTTTTTTGCCTTGAAATTATTACACAGTAAATAAGTTTCAAAAGCCCATTTTGAAGCATCATCATCACCAATTTGATTTTTAAACTCATTCAAAAAAAGCAGTTGGAGATCCACTTGTGAAATTGAATATGTTTTGTCTACAATTTTTTCAATAAATCCTAAATAAAAATCGGAATCTAAAATGTGCATCTTAAGTCTTAACCCTTTTTCAACATCAGAAAAATCGTAAAGGTATAGATTTGAAAGATTTAAAAAAGCTGAAAAATTCTTTTTTGAAACGAGTTTATACTCAAAATTATCGTTTTCGTCTTTGACTAATTTTTCCCAAATTTGTATGGCTTCACCTTCTTCACCTTCTTTTAGGAAATCAATTGCTGGTTCATCGGTTATACTGTTTCCCTCAATAAACCAAAATAATGAATGTAATAGTTTGTCTTTATCAAGATTTATATAAGAAATTGAAGTTTTAACATTCTCAATATTTCGATTGATTTCACCTAAAAAACTAAGGTGAAAATCATTAGGTAATTCTTCTTCAACCTCCAAATATTTCAATATCCTTTTTGTTTTACTTTCTTGCTCTTTTTGGGACGTACCTGCAAGAATACCTAAAACACGATATGGATTATTTAAAATACTTTTCATTAAAATAGTCGTTTGAAATATTAAGTGCAATAATATAAATAATAATTTGATTATTTACATCAAAATGAAACAAAGAACAATAAAAAACAACAAAACAACCAAAATAGTAACCATTTGTTAAAACCGCTAAAAAGCAAATTGACACCTGTACTTTGAAAATTTTTGCTATTTTTTTCTAAGTATGCAATTTTTCATAAAAAAATTATATTTATTCATAGAACTTTAGTGTATTTGAAGAAATATTACAAAAAGCCTATGTTGATTGAATTTATAATTGTGAACTCGTTGTATTTCATTCACATACGATTTATAAATACGGTAAATTAAATTTCAAATAATTGTCAGTAATTTAATTTACTGGCTTTATTTTGATTTTTTTCGAAAAAAAATAATTACAACTTCAGACCTTAAATCTTCATATAATTATTTATGATAAGATTTAATATTATTGGATTTGGAATGAATATTAAGTATAAAAATCATATAAAAAAGGAATTTAAAAAATAAAAAAATACTTTTTTTTGCAATATTTGGCGATAAAGTATGATTTTATTAAATTTAAATACTGATATTTGCAAAAAAAAAAGTAAAAAATAAAATAAAGATGTTAATAGAGGTGTCAATAGAGAATTATCGCTCATTAAAAGATAAAGTTACTTTAAGTTTCATAGCAGATGGTTATGATTCAAAGCCAGATAACATTTTCGAAAAATCTGTAGCAAATTCTAAAACAATCAGACTTTTAAATACGATTATGATATTTGGTGCTAATGGCTCTGGTAAATCTAATATTATTAGATCTATATTTGAATTACTACAAATGTTAGAAAAACCTCGATATAGTGGCGATAAGTTATCATTTTACTTTCCTTTTTTGTTTAACTCTGAAACTATAGACAAACCTGTAGAAGTTCAATTAAAATTTATAAATTCAGAGAACATAGTTTATCAATATACTGTTGCTTTCAATAAAGTTGAAATAAAAAAAGAAGAATTATTGTATTGGCCTAATGGAAAGGAAGCATGTGCATTTGTAAGAGAAATCGATAATTCTGAAGAAAACATTCATATTCTAAGAATCGGTCAATTAGCACAAGAAGATCAGGAAAAAGTAAAAGTATACTCGAATAGTTTTGGACTAGCTCATTTTTCTTCACTTTCACCAAATAGAGTTATTTTAAGTGCTTTTGAATCATTAATGAAAATTAAAGTCATTAATACATTAAATGATAGACATAGAAAAATTGAAATGAATGAAGTTGGGGATTTACTTTTAACAAATGAACAATTTGAAAAAAAGATTAACTCTTTATTAAGATATGCAGATTTAAATATTGAAAAAATTAATTCTGAAAAAATCAATAATAAAGATGAAGACCCTTTAAGTCTGAAATATAGAATCAATTCATTTCACAAATTTTATATTAGCAAAGAGGATTCTAATACTTTTAGCACAATACCTATAACTGATGAATCTTCTGGTACACAAACAATATTATCTCTAGGACACAGAATAATTGAAACACTTGAACGTGGAGGTGTACTTGTTATTGATGAAATTGAAACAAGTTTACATCCATTGCTATGCATTGCAATGATAAGCATTTTTAAAAATAAAAAATTAAATCCAAAAATGGCTCAACTTCTTTTTAGCACCCATGACACAAATTTAATGGATCATACTTTATTTAGAAGAGATCAAATTTATTTTACTTCAAAGAATAAGAGAGGTGAAACAAAACTATATTCAATGGTTGATTTTCCAGATTTACGAGAAAGCAACGTATATGAAAAATGGTATTTAGCAGGGAAATTTGGTGCATTACCAAATTTAGAATCTATTGAGAATGCTTTCTGATAACCTTGAATTAGTTAGAAAAAAGAATGAAGTGAGTAAAAGCTCATATTCTATTTTATTTGTCTGTGAAGGGACAGTTACTGAACCTGTCTATTTTCAGGAGCTGGAAAAATATTTAAATTCTAATTTTGCTAATATTTATCCTGATGGTATTAAATTTATAATATATCCTTTTCCACCAGAACACAAGGATGTTATTAATAATGAGACTCTATTTACAAGAAAGAAACAAAAATTAAATTTTCAAGTTCCAAGTAAAGAAATTAATGGTGAAATTGAAGAAAAATATTATGCTGAGCCAATAAGATGGGTAAGATTAGCACAAATTATTGGTCAAGAAGGTTGTTATGATGAAATGTGGGCTATTTTTGATTATGACAATAGATCCGAAAAATTGCTATCTGATGCTTTTGAATTAGCAGTAAATAATGCTGGAGAGAAAAAAGTTAAAATTGCATTTTCTTCCTACTCATTTGAATATTGGATTTTACTTCATTATCAACTTTATCAACTCAACTTAACTAAAAGCGAATGTAAAGATAGTAATGGAAAGGAAATAGGTTGTTGTAGAATTATTGGGTTAGAAAACTGTTGTGATGGTGAAATTTGCCTTGGCGGATATTTAAGGAAAAACAATTTTGAAGCAGGGTATTTCAATAAGACTAATAATGTAGATTATCTGAAAAGTTTAAATAAGAACTTAAAAACTGCCGTTTACAATGCACTTTATATAGAAAATTTAGAAAAGAATATTGTACTTGAACCCTGGCAAATAAAACCATTTACAAGTGTCCATAAAATTATTTTAAGCCTCACAAGAAATCTTAATTATATTCATTGGAATTATAATAACAATAAAATAACTTCGGCATATTTAGATATTGAAATTAACTTCAAAAGCGAAAAATTCACCTTGCATTTTAAGCCAAATAATAAAAAAACAATATTAATAGACAGTGATAACATAAATTTTTTGAATATTAATTATAAAAGGCTTGCTAAAAACGATTATTTCAAGGAATATTTTAAAATTAATGAGAATGATTTAAAAATTGAAATTAAAATTAATAAATTTAATAAGGCTTCTTTTTTCGAGATAATTTTAGAAACTGAAAAGTACATTTGTCCCATTTTCTTTGATATAAAAAACTAAATTCGAAATATTATTTCTTCATATAGACCCCAGTATCTTCTTTATTCAAGGTTTCTCCAATCCAATTTTTTAAAGTATTGTCAATCGTTCGTTCTTTAATTCCAAGTTTTGTCCCAATTTCAACGGCTTCTTTTCTTTGGAATTTTTCAGGTAGCGAATCAAAGAATATTTCTTTTTTGGGTTTGATTTTTATTCCATGTTGTGCTGATTGGTTTGGTAAATTGTTGAACATCAAAATGCTATGTTGCAAATAGACTTCCACAAGTGATAAGGCTGTGTTGAAATCATCATCACAACAGTAAAGGATTTCAGATAAATCACCGTTTTCAAATTTGCGTATTGCTGTTAAAATCATACAAAAACGGTATAAAATTAAGCCCATTCTTTTCACAACACTCAAAGCATCGCCACCAACTAAGGAATCAATGTCTTCTAAGTGGGAAGTGAAAGCTTTATTTAAAATATCCCATTGAGTATCAGTTAAACAAATTACGGTTGGATATTTTTTCAAAAAATGGACCATTTCAAGAACTTGGGTACTTAATGTTTTGAAAAGTTCAGTCAAGTTTTGACCTCCTTTTTTTGGAGCTGGAGAAATCCAAGTGCTATCGGTTCTGAAAAGGTAATAAATGAAACGACTGAATAAACCGTCTTCTGCATTGGTTATGATGTTGAAAATTTGGTTTGGTGTTCCAGATAGTGCAACTGACAAACGTGGATTATCGATTTCTAAATATTCGCGGTTTGTTTTACGACTTAAGGAAACGCGTTCGTGATGAAACGAGGACCGCAATAATTCGGAATAAGAACCCCAATCGTTTTTAAAAACCATTCCCAAAGTGTCTGCTTCGGTTTCACAAATAATTCCCATTTCGTCATTTTCTTGCAAGTGCTGATAAATTTTTGCACTCGATGTATTGGCCGGAATAAAGACAACTTTAA
>CANLGD010000043.1 GCA_947490145.1 Flavobacteriia bacterium | reverse complement strand
GGAGTAGTGAAAATTTCTCCTGTATATAAAGGTGCACCGCCTGTTGCATCGGCATACCATTTTACAACTCCTGATGAGAATTCGGCTGCTCTCAAATCTACTGTGCCTGCTCCACAACGAGCTGCTGCTGTCGAATATAAAAGGGATGGCGTAAGATAAACCAATGCATTGTTATCATCGCAATCATCAATGCTTGCATAACCATCCTGATCGCTATCTGGCGTAGAAGAATTTGAAGGATCTGAATTATAGGTATATAGCTCTGCATAGTCGCTAAAACCATCACTATCTGTGTCATCACTTGATGGATTGGTATGGCTAGTAATCACTTCATAATCATCACTTAAACCATCAAAATCTGTATCATAATTATTTGGATCGGTTTGGTAAGTATTTACTTCATCAAAATCACTTAAATAATCACCATCTGTATCATGATTAAATGGACTGGTCTGGATACTCAATACTTCATCACCATCACTTAAACCATCATTATCTGTATCAGGATCATTTGCAGAGGTACCGTAATAATCTACTTCATCAACATCATTTAAATTATCATCATCTGTATCAGGATCTAATGGATTGGTTCCGTAAGTATTTACTTCATCACCATCACTTAAACCATCATCATCTGTGTCAATATCTAATGGATCGGTAAGGCTAGTCACTTCATCACCATCACTTAAACCATCATCATCTGTATCAGGATCTAATGGATCGGTAAAGTAAGTATTTACTTCATAATAATCATTTAAATAATCACCATCCGTATCACTACTTGATGGATTGGTATGGCTAGTATTCACTTCATAACTATCACTTAAACCATCATAATCTGTATCAATATTTAATGGATCGGTTTGGCTAGTATTCACTTCATAACCATCAATTAAACCATCACTATCTGTATCATTATTTGATGGGTCGGTTTGGCTAGTATTCACTTCATAACCATCACTTAAACCATCATAATCCGAATCAGAACTTAATGCATTGGTTCCGTAAGTATTTACTTCAGCACCATCACTTAAACCATCATCATCTGTGTCAGGATCATTTGGATTGGTTTGGCTAGCCACTTCATCACCGTCACTTAAAAGATCATCATCTGTGTCAGAATCTAATGGATTAGACATCAAAACCACTTCATCACCGTCACTAAAAATATCATCATCTGTGTCAGAATCTAATGGATCGGTTAGGCTAGTATTCACTTCATAACTATCACTTAAACCATCATAATCTGTATCATAATTATTTGGATCGGTTTGGATAATCAACACTTCATAACCATCACTTAAATCATCACCATCCTTATCACCATTTGATGGATCGGTATAGTAAGTATATACTTCATCACCATCATATAAACCATCACCATCTGTATCAGGATCATATGGATCGGTAAAGTAAGTATTTCCTTCATCATCATCACTTAAACCATCATTGTCATAGTCTTGTGCAAATGTAAAACTCGCTGTAAAAAAGAGTCCTACTAATAACATTTTTTTTGTATTTTTTTTCATAAGCTTTTGTTAGGCAATTTATAATTAATTTATTTTTATAAGATGAGAGCAATTGTATGCTCTTTTTGTTCACAAATTTAGCAGAAAAAATGAGAAAAAAAACAGCCTAATTTTTTTTTTACACTAAGTCTTAAAAAAATGATCTAATGGTTAGTTAAATCGATGCTTTCGGAATAAAAATTAATTTTATTTCAACAAAATTCAATCAAATTAAACTTAAGACAAATGATAAAAATTAAAAGTTCAAATAAAAAAATGGTGACCGCGCTTATCGAATCACCATTTTTATATTAATTTTATTTTTAAATTTTACTGAACAATAACTTTTTTGGTAATCACTTCATCATTCACAATTCCTGTCACAAAATAAACTCCTTGATTTAATCCTTCTATTTTCATTTCAAAATTATTCTCTTTTGAAATCTCAATTGTTTTGATTAATTGACCAAGTTCATTAACAAGATTGAATTTTCCTTCATGAGATGAAGAAATTGTAAATGTTCCTGTATTAATGGAATTTATAATTCAATTAAACAATTATTTTGGCAAAATAATAACTTTTTTATTATTTATTTCAGTCCGTACTGAGTAATAATCATTTCTGTTAGAATTAATTAAAATCAATTCTTCAAGCGAAAAATTAGAGAAATCTATGTTATTATCTATAATTAAAAAACTTTCCTTCGAAGCAGGTTTTACAAATTGCGAATTTATTAAGTCAACTTCTAAAATATCTATAAAAAGTTTTTTTTCTCCTTTTTCATTAATTATTAAATTTTCATTTGTCTTTTTAGTTTCTTTTTGCTCGTATATAAAATTTTGTGACATTAAATTTTCACTGAAAAACACAATTGAAAAAACCGAAATTACTATTTTTATATTCGCCTTCATAATCATCTTAAAATTTTATTTATTCTTCCGTTACTGTAAATCTCAAACACAAGTCCTTTAGCAGCATCATCCACCTCTTGACCTAAAACGTTCACAGTTTTTACTTTAAAAACAAGTCCATCCATATTATCAATCGAAATTATTTTTGATAGGGACTTTTCTCCATTTAGATCAAATTCAGACAAACGATAATAATTTAAATCGTTCTTGTATTCATCATCTAAAACTGAATAAGTTTTGTAACCCGAACTATTTCCCGCAGCTTTAATATTTGAAATTGTTCTCCAATCATTTCCATTATTAGACCTTTCCAGAGTAAAATAATCTGAATTAATTTCAGAAAATGTTGTCCAAACAACTTTATTTATTCCTTCAATATTAACGACAAAAAAATCGCCTAGTTCAATAGGTAAAAGTACACAAGGTGTTGTAAGATTATGAAGTTCATATTTATAATCACACTGATCACCTGCAAAACCATCAACGACCAAATATACACATTGCCCTGCATTTACAGTAAAAGCTGCAGAGGTTTGCTGCACTGCTCCCGGCAAGGTTGGACTTGAAGCGCTCCACACAAATGCTAAATTGGTAGGAATTCCTTTAAATAAAGACATTTGCAAACCTGCACCATTCACACAACTTGTTATATCTTGAAAATCAACACTCCAATCACCAGCAATGGTAGCGCAGAAATGGAACCAGGAATCATTATTGATGACATAAGGAACCTCATCACCAGAAGTACAAGTAGGACAAGTTGTCGCAGCATTTCCATCCAAATTTTCATTTCCTGGAAGCACATTTGATGGTGCATAACCCTTATTGGTGCCACTAAATAAAGTTCCACACTGATCTATTAACGTCGCTCCAGAGGCTCTTGTATTAGATGGCGTTGGATCTGCACTTATACAACCAATATAGTCTCTAGTTGAAACTGTGCAATCTTCATTTATCACTTGAATTAAATACCAAGAATTGGCTACCGTTGGAAATTCTATACTATAAAGTGGATCATAATTATCAAAATTAGGAACACATGCGCCTCCGTTAGTAACAATATTTGCACCTGTTGGCATACATCCAGCTGTTGCTGCCGCTGAAGATGCATATGGACCAAATGCTACTAAATCCGTCTAATATGTAGATGCCTGGGATCTATTCAAAGTAATGGTGGTTTCTGCTGTTGTTGCTTGAAATTTATACCATACTGATTGATAAGAACAAATACCTGCAGTTAGCGCCCCACAAGTTCCCTCTCCTGCTTCCATCGTTTTACCTGCGGTCGAAAAGCAATTCTGAGCACCACCATTAACTAAAACCACAGCTGTACCACAATTATCAGAAGCAAGAGTTGAACAAGCTACTGAAATTAAAACATCATCAGAAAAAGAGCCACATCCAGGATTTGTAATGGTCCATCTCAAAGTTGGAGTGGTACCTGAAACTAAACCTGTCACTCCAGATGTTGCGGAAGTAGGTGTCGTAATTGTAGCAGTTCCAGAAACAACGGTCCAAAGTCCTGTCATACATGGAAGCACAGCACTTCCTACCAAAGTTGTTGTTGAAGAACAATCCGCAGTTACAATATCAGTAACAGCTGAAACAACTGGAGCAGCTGGACAAGTATATAAAATTCTTACATATCCTCGAGCTCCTGCACTTCCGTCCATCCACTTAGTGCTGCCGCCGCCGCCGCCGCCATAAAAAAAGCCTGAAAACCCAGCCTGTGATTTACCAATCCTTCCATCACCTCCGTCACCAGCAATCACAAGATCACCAGCAGCACCCCATGCATCAAGAAAACCAGCGCCTCCATTACTTGCAGAACCAGCACATCCGCCTCCGCCACCGCTATTCAAGGTGCTTCCGTTTCCACCAATACCACCAGTTCGATTGGTTGTACCACCAATACCGACTCCACCTGAGGCACCACCTGCACCACCTGCAGTATATGATGCACCAAAACTTCCTCCCGTTGCACTTACAGTTACCGCTCCAAAAACAGTAGAGGAATTACCACCTGCTGTTGCAGCTGCTTCACCGTACATTCCTCCCAGCCCTCCAGATCCAACAGTTATATTATAGACTGTTCCACAAGTAACAGAGATATTTGCTCGTGTTGCATATCCACCTCCGGCACCACCGCCGCCGCCATAATAATTTGAACTACCACCAGCGCCGCCGCCACCGCCAGCTCCATATACCTCAACGGTGACAAGAGTTACACCAGCAGGGCAGGTCCAAGTTTAAGAACCTGAACCAGCTGCACCAAAATCAGATGGAGATTGTCCAAAAAAAATACGAGAGATAAAAATCAAGAACAAACTTAAAATTATTCTCAATTTAACTATGCTTTTAAAATTCATACTTGTTGCTTGTTAATTTATTCCTTTAACTAATTAAAATTTCAAATCGTAAAGTTAAAAGTGCAATATATAAAACGGCCTAACTCTGCAACAATAAAGCAAAGGTACAAAAATAAATTAATAGATGTGAAATTAAAATGTTAAAAACTTGAAAATCAATAAATAAGATAAAGATAAAAATAAAAAAATATTAGTATTTTATATTTAAATATTATAGGTCTAGTATTTAAATCTATTTTTGCACGGTTGTTTTGTTATATTTTTAACAAATGCTTAAAAATTGCAAAATTAGCACCCAATAAATTGATTTTAAAAAAAATAAATCGATTTACTTTCATTTATTTTAGAATAAGCGGAAAAAAGTATTTATTCAAATGAAAATTGTTAGCAAAATGATTATTTTTGCCTAAAATATAAAAAATGTCTCCAACTTTTCATAAATTAAAAATTGCAGAAATCAATAAGGAAGCAAATGAAACTGTTTCAATATCATTTGTAGTTCCAGCAGAATTAAAAAATGACTATCAGTTTATTTCAGGTCAATATTTAACTCTAAGAGCCGATATAAATGGAGAAGATTTGCGAAGATCCTATTCTTTGAGTTCTGCGCCGCACGAGAATAATTGGAGAGTGGCCATCAAGAAAGTTGAGCAAGGTAAATTTTCAACCTATGCAAATGACTGTTTAAATGCTGGAGATGAAATAGATGTAATGACTCCAGCTGGTAATTTCCACGTTGAATTAAATGAAATTAACGAAAAGTCTTATCTTTTATTTGCTTCTGGAAGTGGCATCACACCAATAATTTCTATTGTGAAATCAGTTTTAAAATTTGAGCCAAAAAGCAATGTTACTCTGTTTTATGGAAACAAAAATTTCGGTTCTATCATCTACAGAGAAGAATTGGAAGCTCTAAAAAATGAAAACATGGATAATTTCCGATTGATCCATATTTTATCAAGAGAAAGTTTAGGAAATCAAATTCAAAAAGGCAGAATTAATTCAGAAAAATGTGAAAAACTGAAAACAGCATTTTTAATTTCCGAAAAGGAAAACACAGCTAATTGTGAAGTTTTTGTGTGTGGCCCGGAAGAAATGATTCATTCAGTGAAAAATAGCATGCTTGAATTTGGTATTCCAAATAAACAAATTCACTTTGAGTTGTTTGGTATTAATGTAATTAAAAAAGGAGAACTTGGTAAAGAAGAAGAGAATGTGCATTCAAATGTTCAAGTAATCATTGACGGTGATACTTTAGATTTAGCATTAGATTCAAACTCAGAGAACATTCTTGATGCAGCATTAAAAGCTGGTGCAGATTTGCCTTTCGCATGTAAAGGAGGAGTTTGTTGTACATGTAAAGCAAAAATTATTGAAGGAACAGCCCGTATGGACGTAAATTATGCGCTAGATAAAGATGAACTTGATGCTGGATATATTTTAACTTGTCAAGCGCATCCAACTAGTCATAAACTAGTTGTTTCTTTTGATGAATGAAAATGAGTTAATAATGTTGAGTTATGATTAACGATTATTCAAAAACATTCTTAATCAAAAATAAAAAAAGAGTTTAAAACCATCTATGAGAATAGAAAACTTAGAATTTAAACAAGAAAAAAGATTATTTTCTAAGGTTGATTATAAGACAATAATAGCTTAAGAGTTCAAACTCATAACTATTTCTGGTAATGCGCTTTCAAGTTTTCTGCCATCGTGTTAAAAAGATGCTTTAATGGTCCTTCAACCATCATTTTAAGAAAGTAATTTACTTCTCCATCAAATTGTAAATATCCTTCGGTTTTATCGCCTTTTTCCTCTAAAAAGATAACTAAGGTAAACTTAAACGGCACTTTTTCACCAGATCTTAAGAAAATTTTTGTTGGTTCTTCAACTCTTTCCTGTAAAAATGAAATAATGATTCCGCCTTGAACTTTAAAAGAGCAAGAAAGGTTAGCTGATTTCCAATCAGAAATTTTATCTTGTGGAAGTAAATGAAAAATATTATTCGTATCTTTCAAAAAATCAAAAACTGACTTTATCGAACCATCAACGATAACTTTATTACTTTCTAAAATCATTTTTTTTTTATAATAATTTGAATTAAAGTTTTGTTTTTCCCGAAATTCAAAGTTAAGGATTTTTGTCGTGGTTTTAAAAACCACAGTGGTAAGAAACGAATAAATTTTAGGTTCCTACCACTAAATTAATCCGTCCTTACAGACATTTATTTCTTGACTAAGTGCTCCTTTATTTGCTTTGCAACCTCTACTGCGGGATCATTATACTTTAAAAAGGCTATTAGCACGCAAAACTTATTTACCTGACCAGTCAGAAGGATTATTTTTCCAATCGCTTAAAGATTCAATATCTTCTTCTGTAATGTATTTTTTCTTCAAGGCCAGCTCCATTAAAAAATCATAGTTTGTCAACGTTTCAAATTCACATTTTGCTTTTTTGAAATTGTCTATTGCTTCATCAAAACCATAAGTAAAAATCGAAGTCAAACCCTTCACATTTAGTCCTGCGTCTCTCAAAGCTTTCACTGCTTCCAAGCTACTTCCTCCAGTTGAAATCAAATCTTCAATAACAACAACACTTTGATTTTCCTCAAAAAAACCTTCAATTTGATTTCCCAAACCATGTGCTTTTGGGGTTGATCTTACGTAAACAAAAGGAATACCTAATTCTTGAGCAACCAAAACGCCATGCGCAATTCCGCCAGTTGCAACTCCAGCAATCAAATCTGGTTTTCCAAATTTTTCACTAATCAGCTCAGAAAACGACTGACGAATATACGTCCTTACCTTCGGAAAAGACAAAGTTATACGGTTGTCACAGTAAATTGGAGATTTCCAACCTGAAGCCCATGTAAATGGATTTGCAGGTTGCAATTTAATTGCTTTAATTTGCAGTAAAAATTCGGCTAATTTATAAGATCGGTCGTTGTTTAAATTCATAGTGCAAATGTATAAAGTTTTTATTCAAAACAAACCATTATTTTTCATTAATTCAAAAAAAATTAAGGAATTTGATGGGATTTTTATTCCTCAAGGTATTGCAAATTCAAATAAACGCTATATTTTAGAATTGTTGCAGGCAACTTCAATTAATATTCCACTTTTTTTAATTTCTCACAATCCTCATGAAGGTATTTTAAGATTTTTTAAAGATTATGAATTTATTGAAGCTTCCGGAGGAATTGTTAAAAGAAAATCTAAGTACTTGTTTATCAAAAGAAATGGTATTTGGGATATTCCGAAGGGAAAAATCGAAATAGGTGAAAATCCTAAAATTGCTGCCATTCGAGAAATTGAAGAAGAATGTGGAATTGCATGTCAAAAAATTGAACATTTAATCACTATTACCTATCATGTTTACCAATACAAAGGCAAAGATACAATCAAGAAAACGTATTGGTATGCTTTAAATTATGCTGGCCCTAAAAAACTAATTGCTCAAAAAGCAGAAGGAATTACAAAAGCAAAATGGGTAACTGAGGACAAATTCAAAAAAATTCAGCTGGAAACGTTTGCTTCAATAGTAGATGTGATGGAGAATTATGCACTTCAATAAACTCAGCGCGAAAGTTAAAAGTTTTGAATAAAGTTAATCTTTTTCAAAATTCATTCTAACAATCTTATAAAGTGAATCTACTTTTTTGAAATGAAAAGTTATTCTAATATTTCCATTTTTACTTTCATAAGAAGCAATTGCAAATGTTCCCTCTTGATTTTCTTTTCCTTTAAAAATAAATTTGAAAGAAGTTACGGGATATTTCACAAAAAAGTCTTTTAAAACCAAAGCAGCTTGCTGGTTACTATAAACACTTTCTTTATCAAAAAGAGAAATCATTAATTTATCATTTCCAAGTTTAGAAACCGAAACAGCATCTTTTGATAAAAATGCGTATTCAATTTCGTTAAAAGGAACATCAGCTTTGTGAGCAAAGTTAAGCAACATAAATGAAACGACTGTAAATAAAAAATTCATGTTTTAAGATTCAATTTCTCAAACATAGCAAAAATAATGCCTAAAATCAAAGTTTGCTGTAAATTATTTTTTTTGATAATTTCATCGTCGGTTCTTCAATGTATTTATAGAATATCCATGAAATCAAAATAATAAGTGGAATTGTTGCAAACATTAAGATAATTTTACCTACCTCGTCAGAAATGAAATTTTGACAGAAATTAATAATCCCATCAGTTCCAATTGGTGTATGCAGCAAGTAAATTGAAAAGGAAATCTTTCCTAAGAACATGAAATATTTATTTGTTTTTTTGACGAAATAAATAAACAATATTGAAATTACCGGACAAAACGCAACAAAATAATCGAATTTAATAGCATTTAAAATCGTAATTAAGATCAAATACAAAACGAAATACTGTATTTTTAATTTTTTAGTATAAAAAAGATAGAATAAAAATCCGGGAATAAATAACAAAAGGAAATTAAAAACTAAAAAATCAATGTTCAAAATAAATGGTAAAAGAGCAGCTAAACATAAGATGAAGACAGAAATTAATTTTGAGGTTTTTTCTAAAATAGGAAATAATAAAGCAATCAAAATATAGAATTGAAATTCAATTGCCAACGTCCAAAAAACAACATTTAACCAATGACCGTTAAAAAAATCAACTAAATAAAACAAGTGTAAAAAAGAATTTAAATTGAAATAATCTAAATTATCATTTAAACCGTAAGGTGATAGCTTTGCCAGATAAGCTATAAAAATTATTATTGCAATAGAACTGATGTAAACTGGCTCAATTCTAATGATTCTTTTTAACATAAATTTCCCGAAATATTTAAATTTGTAGCCAGATTTAAACATTGAAAAAGGAATTCCGAAACCAGAAATCACAAAAAATATATAAACGCCAAATTTACCATAAAACGCAATTTCTAAATTAAAAAAACTATCTCCTAACGTTCCTGCAAAATGAAATATGCAAACCATTAAAACTGCGATACCTCGGAGCATGGTAACTGAATTAATATGATTTTCAGGAGTTTTCAGTTTATTAATTCTAAAAATTGTCTAGCAGTAAAGACTGGTAAATTTGAATTTTTGAAATCTTTTAAATTTCTAGTAACAATTATTTCACAATCATTTTCAATGGCTGTAAAATATTGTATCGCATCATCAAAATCATCAAAATCAGAATCCAAAGCTAAATCAATAATTTTATCATTTAATGGTAAAACCTTAACAAGGACTTTAAACTTTCTTAAAATTTTTCTAGAATTTTCTATTTTTAAATTCTGCCCCAAAATGCAATAAGCATTTGCAAAAGTTAAAGCAGAAATATACAGCTCAAGTTTATTTTTATCCGCTAGAGAAAACAATTCTTGAGATTCTTCATAAAAGAATTCTCTTTTCGATAGCAAGTCAATAATTATATTTGTGTCTACAAAAATTTTATTCGTCATTTGTACTTTTGAGTCAAATAATTTGAATAATCTTTTTTGTAGCCAAAATTTTCTTTAAGAGAAATTACTCCAGTTAAACTTTCAACTAAAGGAGAAATTTTTATTTTTTTCGTTTTTTTATTTGAAATTACTTTTAAATAATTTTCAAATAATTTTGACAAACTAATATTATTTTCTTTTGCGTATATCTTTGCTTGTTCAATAATAGAAACATCAAGTTTTAATGTGAGTTTTGAATCCATAACGTAAAAATATACGTACAAAAATAAATTATTAATACGTAAAACGCAAACTTATTTTTTCGTTTTACACCAAGCTCCCTAACTTTTCTTCCAAAATTGCAATTTTCTCCAAAGCATCAGCTTCTTTTTTACGTTCATTAGCTAAAACTTGCTCTGGTGCTCCTGCCACAAATTTTTCGTTTTGCAATTTCTTTAAAACAGAATTTAAAAAGCCTTTTGTATATTCTAATTCTTCTTCCAATTTTAACTTTTCAGCTTCTAAATCAATATTTTCTCCAAATGGAATGAAATATTCGTTTCCTTGAGCAATAAATGAATTTGCATTTGAAATTTTATCATTTGTATATTCCATCAAAGATAAATTACCCATTTTTACAATAACGGCATCAAAATGCATATTACTTTCTTTGTTTTTCTTTACAAACAAATCCATTTTTACTTTATTTGCAATGTTATTTTTTTTGCGAATATTTCTAATGTTTGTAATAATTTCCTCAGCATTTATGAAATCATTTAAAATAGCTGAATTGTTTAAATTTAATTCTGGCCATTCAGCAATGATGATATCTTCATCTTCTTTTCTTTCGCGAATTAAATGCCACAATTCTTCTGAAATAAAAGGCATGAATGGTTGAATTATTTTTAAGATTTTCTCAAAAAATAATTTTGTTGCCTCCAAAGTTTTTAAATCAATTGGTTGCTGATATCCTGGTTTTATCATTTCTAAATACCAAGAACAGAAATCGTCCCAAACCAATTTATAAGTCGTCATTAAAGCTTCAGAAATTTTAAACTTATCAAATAAATCATTGATTTCTTTCAATTCTTGATTGAATTTTGCCTCAAACCATTCAATTGCAACTTGAGCAGATTTTGGTTGCTCAATGTCTTTTACTTCCCAACCATCAACTAATCTAAATGCATTCCAAATTTTATTACTAAAATTTCTACCTTGCTCACATTGACTTGTATCAAACGGCAAATCATTTCCAGCAGGAGAAGAAATCAAAATTCCCATTCTCACTCCGTCAGCTCCATATTTTTCAATTAATTCAATTGGATCCGGAGAATTTCCCAGTGATTTAGACATTTTTCTACCTAATTTATCACGAACAATTCCAGTGTAATAAACGTTTTTAAATGGAATATCACCCATATATTCTTTTCCTGCAATAATCATTCTTGCAACCCAGAAAAACATAATTTCAGGAGCTGTAACTAAATCATTTGTAGGGTAATAGTACTTTATTTCCTCATTTCCAGGATTTGTTAAACCTTGAAAAACCGAAATTGGCCAAACCCAGCTAGAAAACCATGTATCTAGAACATCTTCATCTTGTCTTAGCTTACTTGCGGAAATATCTTTCCCAGTTTTTTCTTTCGCTAAAATTAAAGCTTCTTCCATCGTTTTTGCCACAACGTATTCATCTGTTCCTTCACCATAATGCCAAGCAGGAATTTGATGTCCCCACCACAATTGACGAGAAATACACCAATCTTTTACATTTTCCATCCAGTGACGGTAAGTATTTTTGAATTTCTCTGGATGAAATTTGATGTTCCCATTCATAACTTCCTCCAAAGCTGGTTGCGCCAATTCTTTCATACTGACAAACCATTGCAATGACAAGCGCGGTTCAATTACAACATCCGTTCTTTCAGAATAGCCAATTTTATTGATGTGATCTTCAGTTTTTACCAAATAACCTTTGTCGTATAGTTCTTTTTCAATTGATTTTCTAACTTCAAATCGATCTTGACCTTCATAATGTAAACCCAATTCATTTAAAGTTCCATTTGCATTAAAAATATCTAATGTTTCTAAGTTATGTTTTTTTCCTAATTCATAATCATTTGTATCGTGAGCTGGAGTAACTTTCAAACAACCTGTTCCAAATTCCATATCCACATATTCGTCCAAAATAATTGGAATTGTTCGGTTTGACAAAGGAACTATTGCTTGTTTTCCATGTAAATTTGCATATCTAGCGTCATTTGGATTGATACAAATTGCAGAATCACCCAAAATTGTTTCAGGACGAGTAGTTGCAATTGTCAGCCAAGAATCTTCCGTTCCTGCAATTTTATAACGAATGTGAAACAATTTAGAATTCACTTCTTTATGCAAAACTTCTTCATCAGAAAGCGCAGTTAAAGCTTCCGGATCCCAATTTACCATTCTTACTCCGCGGTAAATTTTGCCTTTTTTATACAAATCGATGAAAACATCTAAAACTGACTGAGAATAATCTGGATCCATAGTGAAACTTGTGCGATTCCAATCGCAAGAGCAACCCAATTTTTTTAATTGATCTAAAATTATTCCTCCGTGTTTGTCTTTCCACTCAAAAGCGTGTTTTAAAAATTCTTTGCGTGTTAAATCTCCTTTTTTAATTCCTTCTTTACGCAATTTTTGAACAACTTTTGCTTCAGTTGCAATAGATGCGTGATCCGTACCTGGAACCCAGCAAGCATTTTTCCCAAGCATTCGAGCACGACGAACCAAAACATCTTGAATTGTATTGTTCAACATGTGCCCCATGTGTAAAACTCCCGTAACATTTGGCGGTGGAATAACGACAGTATAAGCTTCGCGGTGATCTGGTTTAGAATAAAAATATCCTTTTTCCATCCAATGACTATACCATTTTTCTTCTATTTGCTTTGCTTCGTAAGTTTTTGGAGCTTCCATGCTTGTTTTAATATGTGTGAAATAAATTGTGTTACAAAAGTAAAGAAAATTTAGAGAACTGCTTGAAATTCATAATAAAATTAAGAATAATACGTATTTCCAGAAGGTAAAACTTCCAAAATAGAAAAAAATCTTAATTTTGTAAATAAAAACCCTTTGACTAAAAGTAAAAACACATATTTTATCTTTCTAATTCTTATACTTTTTATTCCAATAAAATCTTGGGCACAAAAAGACATTTTAGAGCTTCTTCCCGGAGCAGAAAAGTTGATTTATAACGAAAAAACTGGCGCACAAATGTTAATTGGAAATGTTAACTTTTTGTATCAAGGAAATAAAATGTATTGCGATTCTGCTTATTTTTACGATAAATCAATGGAAGTTAGGGCTTACGGAAAAGTTCACATCAATAAAAATGACACTTTAAATCTATTTTGCGATTCACTTTATTATAACGGAAAAACAAAATACGCCAAACTTTGGGGACATGTGAGAGTGCGTGATCGTGAATACAAAATCACCACGGATTCAATGGATTATGACGCGAAAAAAGGTCAAGGAGTGTACAAAAACGGTGGTAAAATTGAAAGTATTTTAACAAATGAAGTTTTAACAAGTAAAGTTGGTTATTTTCATCCTGACACGAAAAACTTTTTTTTCAGCGGAAAAGTAAAATATAAAAGTCCTGAAATTTCTATGACAACCGACACTTTGCGCTATCAATATTTGGTAAAAAAGGTTTATTTTTACGGTCCCACGAAAATTAAAACCAAAGACGCCGATTTATTTTGCAACAAAGGTTGGTTTCAGACTGAAACTGAGGAAGGTGTTTTACAGAAAAATGCGAAGATTTTAAGCAATTCAAAAACAATTATTGGAGATAGTTTGTATCACAATCCGAAAAAAGGACTTTCAATTGGACAAGGAAATGTTGTTTACAAAGATTCTTTAAAACCTTACATTTTTTCAGGTAATTATTTCTACAAAAATGATTTAATTCGAAAAACATACATTACAGATGAAGCTTTGTGTAAATACAAATTAAAAGAAGACACTTTGTTTTTGACTGCCGACACTTTATTGAGTTTAAATGATTCTTTGGGAGAAACAAAGCAAATTTCAGCTTATAAAAAAGTACAATTTTTCAAAAATGACATTCAAGGGAAATGCGATAGTTTGGTTTTTCAGCAAGAATCATCTTATATAGAAATGTATGAACAACCAATCGTTTGGGCGCAAAACATCGAATTAAAAGGAGAATTCATGAAAGCTTTTTTGAAAGATTCAATGATCGATAAAATTGAAATCACGAATAAAACTTCTGCAATTATGGAAATTGATTCGGGAAAATATTACAATCAAATTGCTGGAAAAAAAATGTTTGCTTTTTTTAAAGACAATGAAATCGTAAAAGTTGATGTAAAAGGAAATGCGCAAACTGTTTATTACCCTGAAGAGAAAAAAGATTCTGACACACTTTTGGAAGTAAAAAGAAGTGGAATGAATCGCATTTATGCTGCTGATTTGAAGATATATTTAGACAGTGGCGAAGTTAAAAGCATTACTTATATTGACAAACCAGATGCTGTTTTTTATCCTATAGAATTGCTAAATAAAGAAGAACAATTTGTTCAATATTTTTCTTGGAACCCAGCACTTAGACCTAAAGGTCAATTACAGATTACAGATTAGCAGGTTACAGATTGCTTCGCATTCAAGACAATTAATTTGAAAGCGAAGCAATCTGTAATTTGTAATCTGCCAATTTGTAATCAAATTTTTCTTTCAACTTCTCTTAAATTCTCAATTTTCTTCATTTTCAAGAATCCAGTAATGTCTTCAAAATGTTCTTTCACTCGCTTGTTTCCAAATTCAAAAACTTTAGTAGCCAAACCATCAAGGAAATCTCTGTCGTGCGAAACCAAAATTAGTGTTCCATCAAAATCTTTCAAAGCATCTTTTATAATGTCTTTTGTTTTCATATCTAAGTGATTTGTCGGCTCATCGAGAATCAATAAATTTACTGGTTCTAGCAATAATTTTATCATGGCAAGACGTGTTTTTTCCCCTCCAGAAAGAACTTTTACTTTTTTGGTAATATCATCACCGCCAAACATAAAAGCTCCTAAAATATCTCGGGTTTTAGTTCTGATATCTCCCTCAGAAATCGTGTCAACAGTTTCGAAAATCGTCATATTTTCATCTAACAAAGAAGCTTGATTTTGAGCAAAGTATCCGATTTTAACGTTGTGACCAAGTTCAACCAAACCTTCTACATCAATTTCTTTCATTATGGCTTTAATCATTGTTGATTTTCCTTCACCATTTTTTCCAACAAATGCAACTTTCTGACCTCTTTCAATCGTTAATGACGCATTTTTGAAAACGGTGTAATCATCATAATTTTTAGTCATTTCAGTTACCGTTACTGGATAAGAACCAGATCTTGGTGCTGGAGGAAATTTCAATTTCAAAGCAGAAGAATCAACCTCATCAACCTCAATTATTGGTAATTTTTCGAGCATCTTAACACGAGATTGCACTTGATTAGTTTTAGAATAAGTTCCTTTAAAACGCTCAATAAATTCCATGTTATCAGCAATCATTCTTTGTTGCTCGTCGTAATGTTTTTGTTGTTGCTCTCTTCGCTCTTTTCTTAATTCTAAATAATGGGTATATTTAGCTTTGTAATCGTAGATTCTTCCCATTGTTACTTCGATTGTTCGAGTAGTGATATTATCTACAAACGTTCTATCATGCGAAATTACCACAACCGCTTTTGCTTGATTTATCAAAAAATCTTCCAACCATTCAATCGATTCAATATCCATGTGATTGGTTGGCTCATCTAATAAAATTAAATCTGGCGTTTGAAGTAAAATCTTTGCCAATTCAATTCTCATTCTCCAACCACCGCTAAATTCTGAAGTCGGACGTGTAAAATCTGTTCTCAAAAACCCTAAACCAAAAAGTACTTTTTCAACTTCTGCTTCGTAATTTACATCTTCAATTGAATAAAATTTCTCACTTAAATCTGAAACTTGTTCAATGATTTTTGAATATTCTTCCGATTCATAATCTGTTCTAATCGTTAATTGATTATTTAGTTCTTCTATTTCATCTTTCATGGCAAATAAAGTAGCAAAAGCTTTACTTGTTTCTTCAAAAACAGAACAATTATCATCTGTCAATAAATGTTGTGGCAAATATGCAATTCGATAATCTTTCGGGAAGGAAAGTGATCCTTTTGTTGGTTTATTTTGTCCCGCTAAAATTTTTAATAAAGTGGATTTTCCAGCGCCATTTTTACCCATCAAGGCAATTTTATCATTTTCATTTATTGAAAAAGAAACATCACTGAATAAAGTTGTTCCACTAAATTCTACCGCTAAACCATCAATTGACATCATAAATTCTGTGTTTTTAGGGTGCAAAGATAGGGTTTTTTTAATAAATTTGAATTAAAATATGGCGTAAAATTTGATTTTCCGAATTAAAAAACTACCTTTGAACTTCCAAAGTAGTAAGTTACTAATTGGTAAGTTACCGTTTAGTAACTTACCATATTGGAAGCTGTAGTAATTTAAAAACAAAATCATGAGTAAAACACCTTTTATATATGGTAATACAGTCAGTTTTTCGGGTTTTACAAATCGAGAAAAAGACAGAGAAAAACTATTTAGAAATCTCACAAATGGCATAAATTCTATGTTAATTTCACCAAGAAGATGGGGGAAATCATCCTTAGTTGAACGAGTTGTTTCAGATTTAAACAAAAATGAAAGCGATATTCGTACGGTTTCTTTCGATTTATTTTCTGTAAGTTCAGAAAATGAATTTTTAGAATTATTCGCTCAAGAAGTCATCAAAGCCTCATCCTCCAAATGGCAAGATTGGTTAAAGTCTGGAAAAGAATTTTTCCAAGTAATCACTCCAAAATTATCTTTAGGAATTGATCCTGCAACTGATTTTAGTGTTGGCTTTGATTGGGAGGAATTAAAAAAACACAAAAATGAAATCCTTAATCTGCCAGAAACAATTGCTAAAAAGAAAAATATCCGCTTCGTAATCTGCTTAGATGAATTTCAGAATTTAGCAACTTTTGACAATTTTTCTGCTTTTGAAAAGAAAATGAGAGCTGTTTGGCAAAGACAAAAACTTGTAACATATTGCCTTTTCGGAAGTAAAAGGCACATGATGACCGATATTTTTAACAATCCATCAAAACCATTTTATCGCTTTGGGGATATTATTATGTTACAAAAAATTACTACTGCGAAGTGGCTTGATTTTATTGAAATGAGTTTTGCTAGTACCAATAAATTTATCGCTAAAGAAATTGCAATAAAAATTCCGCAATTAATGAAAAACCACTCTTGGTATGTGCAACAACTTTCACATTACACCTGGCAAAATTCAGGAAAAACAGTAAAATTAAAAGATTTGAATGACGCTTTAGAAGAATTAATTTTCACAAATACACCACTTTATCAGAAAGAAATTGAATCTTTAAATCACTCTCAAATAAATTTGATGAAAGCAATTGCGAAAGGAGAGCCACAATTGAGTTCCATGACAACAATTGAAAGTTATAGACTTGGCACTTCAGCAAGTGTCGTGAAAAATAAAAGAATATTAATAAATAATGATATTATTGATAAATTTGAAGGAAGTTATGAATTTTTAGATCCCGCTTTTGAATTGTGGTTTTGTAAATTATTTTTTGGGAAAAATTTTAAGATTTTAAATGAGTAAAAATAATCCCATAAATTCTGCAGACCAAAGTTTCTCTCTAAAAACCTTCAAAGACAAAATCCAAATATCGCCTTGAAGTCTAGCCAAAGGTTCATTGTAATTAATAATTAGTCAGGAAACTATGTTTATTTTCTAAAAATCTACTTTAAAATATTAGGAGATTTATAGTATAACTTTAAATTATCATGAAAAATTTCAGTCTAAAAGGTTAAATTTTAGCCAATTATGTCAGAAAAAGTATGAAATCGAAATCTTTTGTTGAATTAAAGTTTATCTTGGTAATTGACAAATTTACCTATTTAAAGTTTTACTAATGTTTTATTAAATAATTAAACTTGCATATAAAGTGCCTTTTCAATTCTTTACATTGTACTTTTTTCAATTGTGGAATTATCAGCTAATTCTAACTAATGCCAAATTCATCTCGTCTTTTTCTTAGATTTAAGTCAATGAAAGCAATATTTTTTTGTCTTTATCCAATTTTAATCTTTTTCAATTGGTTTAGGTAAGTCAATTCCATTAAAAAAAACTTCTAAACTTATTTCTAATAATTTACATATTTTTAAAAGAGTTTTCATTTCAAAATTTGCTCCAGACTCTAACCTCCAATAAGCACTCCTGCTCATTCCTAAGTCAAAAGCAATGTGTTCGTAGTTATTATATCCTTTAGATTTTCTAATTTCTTTTAAGCGTTTTGCAATTGCTTCAAACTCTATTTTGTAGGATTCTTTCATGTCTTTTTGAATAGTCAAAAGTCTAAAGAAAAATATTTTTATGGTACTCTATTATAAAATACACTTTATAATAGAATTTATTTTATATATTTGCGAAAATTTAAATTACAAATTATGAAAATCATTTTATTAATATTTTGTTTCTCAGTATTTTTATCCTGTGGCAATGAAAAATTAACACCTGAAGAAATTTATGAGAAATATAAGGAAAGTGTTGTTTTGATTAGACAAGACTACTATTTCAGTTTTACCTTCAAAGATGGCACTGTATTGTATTTTAATGAACTAGTTGACGGAGTCCTTATAAACGCAGTGTTCAATGAAGATGAAATTATTGAATATAGCTTAACTGGAACAGGATTTTTTATTTCAAGTACAGGCATGATTGCAACAAATAAGCATGTTACTAGTCCGTCCGTCTGTGCCGATTCTGAATTCGACGCTTACTTAGCACTAAAAGAACATTTTACTGCTAACAATTCCGAGATTTATATCAATATAGTAAATTCCCATGTAGAACAAATAGATTTACTTGACCAACAACTGAGTGATGTTAATATGTCTCAAGAAGACTATAATAATACCATGATAGAACGCGAAAAATGGTATAATGATTATCTTTTCTGGACTAATTTAGAAAAAAACAACTTTAATTTTAATGCAAACAATGCAGTCTTACAAATTCATAGTACAAAATTGGGAGTTGCTTTTAACAATACATTTACAACCGATGTGGCGGACTTTAAAGACTGTATTGATATCTCTAATGAACTAAATTTCCCACAAGACTTAGCAATAATTCAGCTAAAGGATAAAAAAACACCACAGAATGTAAAAGATTTTGCAAATTTATCTCACAAAATCTCAATAGGAGGCAGGGAAAGTTTAAAAATCAACTCCAAAGTCTATATGATTGGTTTTAACTCTGGACAAGAAGTAGGAAACACAAGTAATGGATTAGCAAATCAATTAACTCAAGGAACAGTAAGTCAAATGCCAGACAAAAGCCAGGTACTTTATTCAATTCCTACCTTGTCAGGATCAAGTGGAAGTCCAATATTCGGAGAAAATGGTGAACTTTTAGCTGTAAATTACGCGGGGATTAGTAACACTCAAAATTTCAATTATGGTATTTTGGCAAAACATTTATTAAACTTATTCAAGAAGGTAAACAATTAAAAAACATAAATATAAAAATTTGGAAGAATAACTTAAAGCTATTCAACAAATTAACACTTGTTTTGCGCAAGCATAGATGTTTCAATAATACCGAAACTTAAATTCTTAATAAATGATTTGATTTCAGATGCTAATCACAAAATTTTAATTTTTAAAAGTATAGAATTATTAAAACAATTTACAGTCGAAAATAATAATAGCAAAGCAACAATTGAATTTGAAGATCTGTTTCAACAGATATCTATATCAATTCAACAACCAATTAAGTAATAAAAATACAATGTCGAAATGGAGAAAATAGAACATAAAAGAAACTATATTCCAATTATTATATTATCAATTTGGTCAATAGTATTTCTAATTTATAAACATAATCTAGACTCTCAACTTTACAACTTTTTTGTAGGTCAAAATATGAATTATAATTACCAAGGAGATCATCTAGCAACCGAGTATTGCGTTTTACTTTTTTTTTCTATATTTACTATAGTAGCTTTAACACTAAAAACAATCATAAAATTAAAAAACATCATCATCTGGCTGTTATATCTTGGTTGGCTTATTTGGATTCTCTTTCCGTTTATTGAATCAGTATTAGCAAAAGGAACACTAGTTCTTGTATATCAATTTGATAAAACGTTTTATTACTCATCTCATTTACAATTTATAGCTTTTTTAATTCTATTAATAGATATTGTAAAAGGTGAAGAGGTGAATGTTTATCCAATTATCAATCAAAATAAAACTGCAACTGGCAAAAATAGTTTAAAGGAACTACAAAAATTAAGAGATAAAAACATTCTAAATGAAGAAGAATTTATTCAAAAATCAAATAAAGTGAAAGAGGAAAAAATCATTTTTGACCTCCAATTTAGTGAAGATTATAAAAACCTAGAAAGTTTGAAAAATAAAAAAATATTATCTAATGATGAATTTGACGACAAAATTAAAGCACTTATAAACTCTAAATTAAAAGAATAATATTTCTCAATTATTTAATCCATATACATTTTTTTCTCCCACCTACATCTCATTCAAAATAAATTTATTACCTTTGCACCGTCTAACGAAAAGTTCGTGAAGGCTACATAATAAAGATTAATTAATTTTAGCATGTATTTAGCACCTGAAAAAAAAGAAGAGATTTTCGCAAAGTACGCGGGATCTAACACAAACACAGGTTCTGCAGAAGGACAAATCGCTTTGTTTTCATACAGAATCTCACATTTAACTGAACATTTGAAAAAAAATCGTCATGATTTCGTTACTCAAAGATCACTTCAGTTATTAGTAGGTAAAAGAAGAAGTCTTTTGGATTATTTAAAGAAAAAAGAAATTTCAAGATACCGTGCAATTGTGAAAGAACTTGGCTTACGTCGTTAATAGTATTTCTAAAAATTCGATTTTTATAGGCGAATAAGATTTTAAAAAGTGAGTTTACTAGTGTAAAGGAGCATATTAAAATAGTAATTCAACGAAGAAAAAGCAATTTTTAGAATAACGTAAAATTCTTTCGCTCCGGCGGAGTACATCTTTTTTAAAGGGGCAATTGGATTTATTCGGTTGCCTTTTCTTTTTTGGACGAAAGACTTAAGACTTGATTATCGTTAAAAATAAAGTGTGTTAAAGTGAATACAAGTAAACGAACTTGTTACTAGTAAGAATAATTAAAACCGGAATGATATATTTTGTCAACTCCCATAGTCCCTCTAGGATGGAGACTTTGATTATCTTTAAATTAAGATCTGAAATTAAAAAATTAGATTTTTCGATGCGAAAAAGATTTTTAAAGCGCAGTTTACATTTCGTAAATGAACATTTGAAAATTGAATTTCAACAATGAAAAAGCAATTTGTTTAATTTCATAAAAAAGTAAATAATTAGTATGAAAATAGGAATAACAAAGTCCATCATTACCGGAGGAAAAGAAATCTCCATCGAGACAGGAAAGTTAGCGAAACAAGCTGACGGTGCGGTAGTGTTACGAATGGGCGACACAATGATTTTAGCAACTGTTGTAGCTGCTAAAGAAGCAAAAGAAGGAGTTGATTTCCTTCCTTTAACTGTAGATTACAAAGAAAAATTTGCTGCCGATGGTAGAATCCCTGGTGGATTTTTCAGACGTGAAGCAAGACCTTCTGAAAGAGAAATTTTAGTAATGCGTATCGTTGATAGAGCGCTGCGTCCATTGTTCCCAGATGATTATCATGCTGAGGTTCAATTGATGATGCAATTAATCGCTTACGATGGCGTGAATAGTCCAGATGCATTAGTTGGTTTCGCCGCTTCTGCTTGTTTGGCTGTTTCTGACATTCCTTTCAACGGACCAATGTCTGAAGTAAGAGTTGGTAGAGTTGATGGTCAATTCGTTATCAACCCCACTTTAGCTGAAATGAAAGTTTCAGATATCGATTGTATCATTGCTGGCACAATGAAAGACATTTGTATGGTTGAAGGAGAAATGAAACAAATATCTGAAGATGAATTAGTTGAAATCATTAAAGTTGCTCACTTAGCAATTATTGAACAATGTCAATTTCAATTAGATTTAGCAAAAGAAATTTCTAAATCTTCTCCAAAAAGAGAATACAATCACGAAACACACAACGAAGATGTACGCAAAAAAGTGTATGATTTCTCTTTTGAAAAATGCAAAGCTGTTGCTCGTCAAGGTTTGGCATCAAAAGAAAAAAGATCTGAATTGTTTGGTGCAGTGAAAGAAGAATACATTGCTTCACTTTCTGAAGAACAATTAGCTGAAGAAAAAGCTTTCATTTCTGTTTACTTCAAAGAGGCTATGAAAAAAGCAGTTCGAGACGTAATGTTGAACGAGCAAATCCGTTTAGATGGACGTAAATTTGATGAAATTCGTCCAATTTGGGCAGAAGTTGATTATTTACCAATGGTTCACGGTTCTGCTGTGTTTACTAGAGGTGAAACGCAATCTTTGACAACACTTACTTTAGGTGGAAAAACAGATGAGCAAATGATTGACGATGTAACGTATCATGGGACAGAAAAATTCATGTTACATTACAACTTTCCTCCATTTTCAACTGGTGAAGCAAGACCAAATCGTGGAACTTCAAGAAGAGAAATTGGACACGGAAATTTAGCTTTAAGAGCTTTAAAACCTGTTATTCCAGCAGATAATGCTTATACAATTCGTTTGGTTTCTGAAATTTTAGAATCAAATGGTTCGTCTTCAATGGCAACTGTTTGTGCTGGAACTTTAGCATTAATGGACGGAGGAGTTCAAATTACAGCACCAGTTTCTGGAATCGCAATGGGATTAGTTGCTGACGGAGGAAAATTCGCTGTATTATCAGACATTTTAGGTGATGAAGATCACTTAGGTGACATGGATTTCAAAATTACAGGTACAGCAAACGGAATCACAGCTTGTCAAATGGACATTAAAGTTGATGGTTTACCATACGAAGTTTTGATTCAAGCATTAAATCAAGCAAAAGCAGGTCGTTTACATATTTTGAACAAAATTATTGAAACAATTGCTAAGCCAAATGCTGAATTCAAACCACAAACTCCAAGAATTGAAGCATTTAACGTTCCGAACGAATGTATTGGTGCAATTATCGGACCTGGAGGAAAAATCATTCAAGCTTTACAAAAAGAAACAAATACTAGCATCACAATCGAGGAAATCGAAGGTGGAGAAGGAAGAGTTCAAGTTATGTCAAACAATGCTGACGACATGAATGCAGCTGTAGCTAGAATCAGATTGATTGCCTTCCCTCCTACTGTTGAAGAAGGAGCTGAATACGAAGGAAAAATCAAATCACTTCAAGCTTACGGATGTTTCGTTGAAATTATGCCAGGAACTGACGGATTAATTCATATTTCTGAATTCAATTGGGATAAAATTGACAAAATGGAAGACGTTTGTAAAGAAGGTGATGTAGTTCGTTTCAAAGTTATGGGTAGAGATCCAAAAACTAAAAAATGGAAATTATCTCGTAAAGTTTTGTTACCAAGACCAGAAAGAAAAGAAGCTCCAGCGAGTACAACTGAAGCTTAATAAATCTTTTTTT
>CANLGD010000042.1 GCA_947490145.1 Flavobacteriia bacterium | reverse complement strand
AAATCAAAAAACACATTTGCTAAAACAACTGGGGTTGCATCCCCAACTGGTACCATCGGAACATCCATGTGAATAGATTCAAGACTATCTGGATTTATCATGTTGAAGTTTTGAGAGAAAAAATTGTATCCAGGATATTCAACATTTAATGCGTATTCTCGATCCAAAGGTAAAGAAACCATAAAATCTCCGGTCACTTTATCTGATTCTGAGCGAATAATTTCTTTTCCAGTTTTCACATCGATTAGGGAGAATTTTCCTGCTAAAGGTGCTTTTGTTTTTACATCAAAAACAAGTCCTTCAAAGTATACAGTTTTTGTTGGACGCAAATGTTCTGGCATAACGAAATAGTAAATGTCTAAATCTCCGTAACCACCTTCACGGTTTGAAGCAAAAAATCCAATTTCCCCGTCAGGACTAACCATTAGAGAATTTTCGTCAGATTTTGTATTGATTGGGTAACCTAAGTTTTCAGGTTTAGACCATATCCCATTATCATCTAAACGTGTTAAAAACAAATCTAAACCTCCAAATCCAGTGTGCCCACGAGAAGCAAAATAAAGTGTCTTTCCATCAGGGTGAATTAAAACTGATTCTTCTTCAAATTCAGTATTTACGTAATCAGGTAATTTTGTAGCTGTTCCCCAATTTCCGTTGTCCAATAAAGTGGCTGTGTAAATGTCTGAAGAACGTTCACCGCCTTTTCCTCTAACTCCACGAATGAAATAAATTGTTTTTCCGTCAGATGATAATGAAGGTTGTGTTTCCCAATTAGCAGTATTTATAGCTCCCGGAATATTAACTGGATTTTGCCATCTCGATCCAATTTTTTTGGTGATAAATACATCGCAACTTCCTTTCCCAGTTCTATTTTCACCGTAATTTTGACCTGTTGCATCAGGACAAGCAATAAAAATCAAGGTTCTACCATCAGCAGCAATTGTTGGCGCTCCTTCATTATTTACCGTATTAATATTTGTTGGCATAGGTTCAGCTTTCCCCCAAATTTGTTGGTCAGATAAATGCGAAATGTAAAAATCTTCTTGTTCTTTAAAATTTCCTAAAACACGGCTATCCTCAATTCTTCGTGTAAATAAAATTGTTTTTCCATCAACTGTTATCGTTGGGAAATATTCTGGATCAGCTGTATTTATGCCAGGACCAATGTTTATCGGATTAAATTTAGTTGGATTTTTCATGTTTTCAATTGCAAAATCACATGAATTTTGAAATTCATTTGCTCTTTTAATCAATTCCGGATTTGCATTTGCATTTTTAACAAAAATATCAAAGCATTTTAGAGCGCCTTCATAATCTCCAACATCATATTTTAAGTTTCCAAGAAAAAAATATGTACTTCCGGAAGGGCTGTGATTTGGATTGATGCGAATTGCTTCTTCAAAATGTTTTATTGCTTCTGACAAGCGATTTGAATATTCACAAAATTCACCCGCAACTAAATGTGCTTCCCAAAAATTCGGATCTTTCTCTAATGCTTTTTCCATATATGGAATTGCAGCAGCATAATTGGGACTACCGTAACGTGGGTCTATTGATTTATTTGGTATTTGTTGGCCTTCTTCAAACAAAGAAATCGCTTTTTTATTAGTTGTTGAATATCGTTGTTGAGCTGTCCCACATGAAATATTTCCAAAAATTAGAAGAAGAATTAAAAATGTTTTTGAGAATAAATATTTCATAGTTAAAGTATGTTTAAATGCAAATATTAGAGTTAATTGAAAATTAAGAATTTGAGGCACTTTTGAAGAAGAAAACTTTGAGTCCGCCTTTGTGGATGATAAATTTTATTCTAAAAGTAACGAAGTATTCAAAATTTTAAAAAACTCTAAGGTATGTTCATGTATTTATGTGTCTGCAAGGAAATCTTCCACGATGGATTCTTTTTTACATACTCAATTATCATTGGCAAAAATCGTTCCTGTTTTGACCATTCTGTTTGTAAATATTTTTTTGCTGATTTATTTAGTTTTAAAGCATGTTCTTCAGCCCATTGAAAATCAGAAGGATGCGAAATAATTATTTTTAATTCACTGGCTTTTTCATAAGCTTCTTCAACAGGGTTTTTAAATTTTTTGGGAGAAAAACAGTACCAATCAATTTCACCTCTCAAAGGATAGCATCCAGAAGTTTCGATTGCAATTTCTAAACCTTTTGCTTTTAATTGCTTGGTGAGCGAAGTTAAATCATACATTGCAGGTTCACCGCCAGTAATGACAACAAATTCAGCTTTAGATTTTTCAATTTCAGAAATTATATCTGAAATTTTCAAAATTTCATGTTGATTTGCATCCCAACTTTCTTTCACATCACACCAAACACAGCCAACATCACAACCTGCAATTCGAACAAAATAAGCAGCTTTTCCGCTGCGATTTCCCTCACCTTGAATTGTGTAAAATTGCTCCATAATTGGAAGCTCGATTTCTGTGTTGATTTTATTTGTTGACATTAATGCAAACTTACGAAAAAAAATGAATTTTATAATTAGATTAAATAAAAATCAAGTCTCGAAGTTTATGCAAATTCAAGCAAATTATTTTTTTGTAATTAACAGTTTACAAATTGATCTTAATTTTTTTTGTGTCATTAACAATTTAATCGAAATTAAATAAATTCCCAAGCACTGCGATAACCACCTTTTGACTCGATATAATTAAATAGTTTTTCGTAAAATTTGTCATGGGCCAAGGTTGAACTATCACCAATTATGATTAATTTTTCTTTAGCTCTTGTTAATGCTACATTCATTCTTCTATAATCATTTAAAAAACCAATTGATGATTCTGAATTTGATCGAACTAATGAAATTAAAATTGTGTCATTTTCTTGCCCCTGAAAACTGTCAATCGTTTTTATTTTAAGTGATTTAGGAAAACTTTTTTTTGCTAATTCAATTTGCGCGGAATATGGTGAAATAAAAGTTGTATTTGACAAATCAATTTCTTGTGCTTCAATTAGCTTTGCCAATACATCAATTTCGCCACGATTTATCAAACTAAATCCATCTTCTCCAGTTTCTTCATCAAAACCAGTTCCAGCAGTGTCGTAAAATAATATGTGTTCCGCAGTGTTTGCTTTATGGTTTGGTGTTGTGAGTTTATTGTCATAAAAGTAGGAACTTGAAAATGCAGCAATCGATTCACGCATTCTATATTGCGTGTTTAAGAAATAAACATCTTCACAATTTTGAATTGCTTGTTCTAAAATAGATTTATTTAAGCCTAATTTTGCCGCGTCATTTGATAAAACGGTTGGTGGCAATTGAAATTGATCTCCTGCCAAAACCCATTTTTTAGCGAGCGGAAAAATCAACCAAGCCAAAGGCTCAAGTGTTTGTCCAGCTTCATCAATAATTAAAGTATCAAAACTAAAATCATTTTTAATATTATCATTCAGTCCAATTGGAGTTCCTAAAATTACGTCTGCCTGTTCAAATTGTGTTGAAAAGAAATATTCTCTGATTTTTTTTATTTCTGAGCGGATTTTTTTGACTTCCTTTAACAATAGATTTCGTTGATTACTTTCCTCTCGTCCAAAATTTCGTTTGTATTGATTTGCCATTCTTCGAAATTCTTCGGCTCTGATTTTTAGCTTTTTAATTTCCTTAATTTCTTTGGATTCAGCCATTTTCCCTTCGGGCGTATTTGCTAAAATTTCAGCGTCCACTTTTGTGGTGTTTCCCACGCGCAGGATTTTAATGTTGTAAGCCAATAATCCTTTGGCAATATTATCAACTGCTGCATTGCTTGGAGCTGCAACAAGAATTTTTTCTCCTTTTTGAATCAATTGAAAAACTCCTTCAATCAAGGTTGTCGTTTTTCCAGTGCCTGGTGGACCATGAATAATTTTTAACCTATCATTACTTACTATTCCATAAATAGCTTCCTTCTGACTTTCATTTAAGTTTGGATTTAAATACCTTATCTCTGACTGAAAGATTTCTTTGGGAGAGAACTTTTCCTTTCCATGAATTTTTTGAAATAATTCAGCTAAATTTGGGATCGTTTGGCAGTTTTTTAAACCCAGTTTCATTCCATCAAAAGTATGTTGATCAGGACTTAATTTTAGACCTACACCTTTTTCTTCAATCCAATCAGGGAAATCAGAAGTAAACAAACGAAATTCTCCTTTTTGTCCATCAATATTTAACAACACTCCTTTAATAGCTTGTTCACCTTCTAAAAAACATTCAATCGCGCAATTATCTTTAAAACTTGAAACATCAGAAATGTAAGGCATTCTAAAACTAATTTCAGGATAATCCGCAAAGCCAAATGATTTTCGAGTCACAGAAATTGGATGTAAAGCAACTCCCATAGATTTTAATTGCTTTAAACTTGCGTTATTTTCTAAAGAAAAACGCTTTTCTTGTTCCTTTAATTCAAAATCAATTGCTTGAGATAAAATGCTTAGGTAAGGATTAATTTCCATTTAAAAAAGTTGGGTTTTGAGTTATAAAAGTACTAAGAATTTTTCCTCACACAATAAATCAACTCATCAACAAAAAATCCGTTTTTGATTAAGCCATTTTCAATTTTTGCTTCAAGCATAAAACCAGACTTCTCAAGAACTTTTTGAGAAGCTAAATTTGTTCCAAAAGGCCTTGCAAAAATGCGATTTATTTCAAAGTTTAAAAAACCATATTTCACAATTTCATCAATTGCTTTTGGAATAATTCCATTTCCCCAATAAGTTTCAGAAAGCCAATAACCCAACTCTGCATTCATGCGCTGAATGTCACTTTGTGGATGCAGTCCTATTCCTCCAGCAGCTTCATGATTTATTTCTATGGCAAAAAATCTTGTGAGTGAATCTTTTTTTGCCATTTCTATAAATTTATCTGCATTGTCTAAACTATATGGAAATGGAAACAAATCAGTCATGTTTTTTGAAATGTTCCAATTATTAGCATGTTTGACCAATGACCCACGATCAGTTGTTTTCCAAGGGCGAAGTTTGAATTCCATATTATTTAGTTAAAATCGAATTTACAAATTATTTCTGAGGTTCATAAAAACAAAAAAAAGCGACCTATTACGAATCGCTTTTTAAATTTTAATTTAATTATCTTATTTCAATAAAAGAATCAAGTAATAAATCCCAGCGGCTAATGCAGCACTTACGGGAATTGT
Source organism: Flavobacteriia bacterium (assembly GCA_947490145.1). Taxonomy (GTDB): domain Bacteria; phylum Bacteroidota; class Bacteroidia; order Flavobacteriales_D; family Crocinitomicaceae; genus M2408. The sequence continues at coordinate 21,004 of CANLGD010000042.1, read as the reverse complement.
TAGAATCCATGCCCAGAGTAAATTTATTGTAACTCCCCATCGGACAGCACTCAAACGTTTTGTTGCACCAACTCCTATAATTGAACCAGTAATTGTATGGGTTGTTGAAACTGGAATTCCCAAATTTGAAACGGTAAATAATGTCAGAGCACCCGCTGTTTCAGCACAAACCCCTTCTAAAGGTGTAACTTTTGTGATTTTTGTTCCCATTGTTTTCACAATTTTCCAACCACCCATTAAAGTTCCAAGACCTATCATTAAATAACAAGCAAAAGCTATCCAACCAGGCATAGTGTCTGAATTCACTTTCGTTTTGATTTTATATCCTGTTAGTAATTCTCCATCTTTTACATAGGCAGAAAACAAACTTGCCTCAGAATATTTTGTATTTAAAACTTTATCGGTGAAAATCAATTCATCTGTTTCAGTGTCATATAAATCATGACCTTTTGTGTAAACCTCAATTTTATCATCTGGTCTATGCTCTTTGGTCTGAAAAGAATAATGAGGTTTGAATTTTTCTTTTTTACCTTCTGCATTTGAATACTCGATTTGCATTACTTCAGAAACTTGTAATTCTTTGGGTATATTTTCTGTAACTTTTCCTTCTCTTTGTAAATTCGCAAAAACCATTAGAGCAGCACAAATAATACCCATTACTTTTTGAGAATCTGCTCCACCATGTCCCAAGGAAAATGCGGCAGAAGAAAGCAATTGTAATCTTTTATACATATTCGATTCTTTCATTGCGGTTTGTCTTTTTCCATGGACAATTTGATACCAAGTGTAAACAAGAATAAATATAATTAACATTCCAGATACTATATATAGCATAGCGATGTTAACATCCATGTATTCTACCATGTAATTCATTAAATAAATTGTCAAAGCAGAAAGTAATATAATCCAGAGTATTTTAACAAAAAAGTTTCTCTGAATTGTAACTAAAGCAATAACAAAGGCTATAAATCCACCAATAAATGGGGCTAAAAAAATAAATAAAATAACTTTTAAAATTTCAGCTCCAGCTATCACATCAAAGCCTCCATGAGCAACCGCTGCTCCGGCAAATCCTCCGATTAATGTATGTGATGATGAAGACGGAAGACCCAATCTCCACGTCAATAAATTCCAGAATGTAGCAGCCAATAAGCCAGCTAAAATGACCCATAAATCAATTGCTGAATTATCTACGGTTTTTGCAACCGTATTACCAACACTCATATCAAAAACCCAAAAAGCTAGAATATTGAAAGCGGCGGCCCAAACTACAGCTTGGAGTGGTGTTAAAACTTTAGTTGAAACGACAGTTGCTATTGAATTTGCTGCATCGTGAAAACCATTTACAAGATCAAAAAGTAAAGCAATTACTATTATTACGATTAATAAAGTTAACATCTTTTTAAAGAATTGATTAATATTTTTAGTTATTCAGGATTTAAATTACAACAATTCCGTTTTAAATACATTATTATTAGCAGAGATATTGAGTTAGACTAAGCTAGTGAACAATTTCAACTTAAAAATAAAGAAAAAAACAGACATTTTAAATAAATTCTATTTAAGCGTATTTTACAACTATCGACTCAATAACATTTCCAGCATCTTCACATTTGTCAGTTGCTTCTTCCATTGTTTGGTAGATTTCACGTTTTTTGATTAATTCTTTTGCGTCAATATCAGAGTCAAATAATTTCTCAATACTCAAATCAAAAATATCATCAGCTTGATTTTCAAAACTATTTATTCTAATAACACATTCAACAATCTTCTGTGTGTTTTTTAAGTTTCTCAATTCTTTTACAGCAGAATTTACAGCCAAAACAGCGTTATTAATTGTGTCGGCCATTTTCTGGATTCCACTATCGTTTGGGTCTATCTTGTAAAAATTTATCTTCTTGGCAGAGGCATAAATATAATCGCAAATATCGTCCAATGAAGTTGCTAAACTATGTATATCTTCTCTGTCAAAAGGCGTTATAAAGTTTTTACCTAATTCAATAAAAATTTGGTGCGTTAAATCATCATTTTGATGCTCTAAATCTTCCATTTCTTTTATTATAACAGCTCTTTTATTGAAGTCTGCCTCATTGACAACTAAAACTAATTTTCCAGAAATTGATTCAAGGTTTTGACTTGCTTGCTCGAATAAAGAATAAAAAATTCTGTCTTTGGGTAAAAAGAACTTTAAAATATTAACCATTTAATTTTTTTTAAAAAAGTTTATTTAGTATGCAAATATAAACTTTTATGTAAAAATGATATTAAAAAATTGAAAACTTAACATTTTGGTAACCTTAGAATTTAAAGTTCATAATTCTATTGTGACTTATAAAGTTAAAAAGCGCAAATATATTAGTTAAAAATGATATTTAAGAAGCTAAATTTTCTATTTTTTTTAATAATTTACTGCTCGAATTTATATCCAACTCCTTTTATTGTTTTGATGTAATTTTCACCTATTTTTTCTCTTAATTTACGAATATGCACATCAATTGTTCGATCGCCAACCACGATTTCAGTGCCCCATACCTTTTTTAAAATTACATTTCGTTCAAAAACTAAGTTTGGTTTAGAAGCCAGTAAAGCCAATAATTCAAATTCTTTTCGAGGAAGATGAATATCACTTCCATTTTTAGTAATTAAATATTTTTCTCTATTGATTATAATTTGATTGTTTTCTAATTCTGAGTTAAAAGGTATTGATGTCTTTCTTCTTAAAAGAGCATTTATGCGACTAACCAATACTTTCGGTTTTACCGGTTTAGAAATGTAATCATCTGCTCCTGCATCTAATCCTGCAATTTGAGAATAATCTTCGCCGCGGGCAGTTAAAAAACAAATTAAAGTGGATTCCAATCCTTTTAATGATCTAATTGTTTCGCATACTTCGATTCCATCCATTTGAGGCATCATAACATCTAACAGTATTAAATCAGGTTTGAAAGTTTTAGCAATTTCAATTCCAATTAGACCATTATTAGCGATTTCAACTTCAAATTCCTCCTTAATTAAATTATATTTTACAATTTCTAAGATATCTTCTTCGTCGTCGATTATTAAAATTTTGCTCATGGAATTTTCTTTTCACGAAAGTATGTAAAATTTCTTGAATAAAGCGAATTTTATATGTACAAAGTGTAAAAATGACTTTTAGAGAATACAAGAAAAATAGTTTTATATTCAAAATAAATACCTTGGTAGATTAAAATTACCATTATAGCTAATAGTTAAAAATAAATGCTTGTGGATTCAAATAAAGTCTCTAACTTTGCAACAGTAGTAGTAGGTTAGGTTGATTAGTGTAATGAGGGTTTAGAACGTAAGTTTTAAATCCTCATTCATTTTTAGGGCAACTCCATTTGCTATATTCTTGTTATTTTTTATTCATTTTAAAGTTAAAATAACTAACTTTCACAAAAAAATCTTGATATATGAAGGCAAAAATATTACTCGCAGAAGATGACACAAATTTAGGTTTTGTAATTTCAGATCAGTTAAAAAGCGAAGGTTTTTCCGTTACCTTAGCTCTTGATGGTGCAGAAGCATTTCAAAAATTCAATCAAGATAAATTTCACATTTGCATTTTTGATGTAATGATGCCAAAAAAGGATGGTTTTTCATTAGCAAAAGATATTCGTAATATAGATAAAGATATTCCAATTTTATTTTTAACAGCCAAATCAATGACTGAAGATAAGATTGAAGGTTTTGAAGTTGGTGGAGATGATTATTTGACAAAGCCTTTTGATTTTCAAGAATTATTGATGAGAATTAAAGCCTTGCTGAAAAGAGTAAATATTTCAAGTGATGAAGCAGAAGAAAAGAAAATTTCGTTAAGCTCTTATATTTTTGATTCTGAAAATTATAAATTAGCACACGCAAATTTTGAGAAATCATTAACAAAAAAAGAAGCTCAAATTTTAGTTATATTGTGTAAATTTAGAAATCAAGTTGTTTCAAGAGAAATTGTAATGAATGCTGTTTGGGGACAAGAAGATTATTTTATTGGGAGAAGTTTGGATGTTTTTATCACCAAATTAAGAAAATATTTCTCTGAAGATGAAAAAATTCAAATTTCAAATATTCATGGAATTGGGTTTAAACTTGAAATTGCTGATTGATTAAAAATGAATTACATTTTACACTTAGAAACCGCAACTAAAGCATGTTCGGTGGCATTATCTTTACAAGGAAAATTAAGACAACTAAAAGAAATTACAGAAGATGGTTTTTCACATGGAGAAAATTTAACTATATTTATTGAAGACGTTCTAAAATTAGAAAAGATCTCAATCAAGGAAATTAAGGCGATTTCATTTTCATCCGGTCCAGGTTCTTACACAGGACTGAGAATTGGCGTTTCTGTAGCGAAAGGTTTGTGTTACAGTCTAAATATTCCATTAATTGCAATTGATTCTTTAAAATGTATTTACGAATTGGCAAAATATATTCATCCCCATAAAATAATCATTCCAATGATTGATGCACGAAGAATGGAAGTTTTTTCGTCGATTTATTCATCAAAGGGAGAACTTTTGAAAGAAATCTCAGCAGATGTAATTGATGAAAATTCTTATTCAGAATTTCGGTCATTCATTGCCTGTGGAGACGGAGCGGAAAAATTGAGAGAAATCTGGAAAGAAAGAAATATCACCATTGATTCAATGATTATATCTAGCGCAAAAGGTCAAGTTGAATTAGCTTTTAGTAAATTTCAAAATTGCTGCTTTGAAGACGTTGCTTACTTTGAACCGTTTTATTTGAAAGATTACGTTGCTGGTGCAAAAACAAAATTAAATCAGCAATAAATTTTATCTGAATATTCTTTTTCATAGCTTTCAAATCAGTACTTCCAACGATTACTCCATCGTAAAATTAATATGTGTTTTAATTCCTTTTTTTATCAGAAATTCCAAAAACGATAAATAAACTAACATTTTTACAAAGTAATTTAATTTTTTCAAAACGATTTGATAAATTTTCGTGTTTATTTTTTTGTTTAGTTGTTGCATTTTGACTGACTTAATAAATACATTTATTTTTACGATTTTTTTTAAACATTTTTATCACTTTTCTGTTTAAATACAAGAGATTTTGCATAATTTTACATCATGTTTAACTCGACAAGAATTTTACAAATTGTTATCGGTGGCTAAAGAAACAGGAACGAATTAAAATATTATATATATCTTAAGACCCATTTCGTGCATGAAATGGGTCTTTTATTTTTATTGAAATGAATTTACAAAATCTAATTAAAAAACAAAATAGACCATTTTTAATTTCTGGTCCTTGCAGCGCTGAAACCGAAAAACAAGTTTTTTCTGTTTGTCAGGATATCGCAAAAAATACGAATACTTCATTAATTAGAGCAGGAATTTGGAAACCGCGCACGCGGCCAGATTCATTTGAAGGGATTGGAGAAATTGGCTTAAAATGGTTGGTTGATGCAGGAAAATCTGTAAATCTGCCAGTTACAACTGAAATTGCAAATGCAAAACACGTTGAATCTGCTATAAATGCTGGTGTTGATGTTCTGTGGATTGGAGCGAGAACAACGGTGAATCCTTTTGCAGTTCAGGAAATTGTTGACGCATTGAAAGGCACAAAAATTCCTGTTATGATTAAAAATCCAATTAATCCAGATTTGAGTTTGTGGTTGGGAGCTTTTGAACGATTTATGAAAGCCGATTTGAATGATTTAACGGCTATTCACAGAGGTTTTTCTGTTTACAAACATCCGAAATATCGCAATGCTCCAAGTTGGGAAATTCCAATTGCTTTCAAGCAAAATTTAAAAGAAATTCCAATGATTTGCGATCCCAGTCACATTTCTGGAAATCGAAATTTATTGTTAGAAGTTTCTCAAAAAGCGATGGATTTGAATTTTGATGGCTTAATTATCGAAACGCATCCCAATCCAGAAAGAGCATGGTCCGATTCAGAACAACAAATTACTCCTATGATTTTGAAAGAGTTAATGAATGATTTAATTTTGAGAACATCAATTGTTGAGGCTTCGTTAAATGATGAACTACAAGATTTTAGAGAAAAAATTACACTTTTGGATGATCGTCTATTTGAGATTTTATCAATTAGAATGAAACTGAGTGAAGAAGTTGGAATTTTTAAGCGTAAAAACAACATTACCATTTTACAAGAAGAACATTGGAAAAAAGTGATTGAAAGTCGCTTATCTACAGCAGATGATTTTTATTTAACTGAAATTTTTGTTCGTAAATTTATGGATAGTTTGCACCAGGAATCTATTCGTCATCAAATTAAAGTAATGAATCCAGATTTAAAAAAGTCAAATGATTTATAAGGTTAAAAATAAAAATTATGGTGGGAAAATTTGTATTCCAAGTTCAAAAAGTGATTCACAAAGGGCAATTTTAGCCGCAGGATTGTGCACTAAAATTTCTAAAATTCAAAATGTTGGAAAAAGTGCTGATGAAAAAGTGATGTTAAAAGCAATTGAGGATTTAGGTGCAAAAATTACTAAAAATGAAGATAATTCAATTTCCATCCAAGGTGTAAATTACCTTAACAATGAAATTGAAATTTCTTGCGGAGAAAGCGGATTATCAAGCCGACTTTTAATTTCAGTTTCATCTGTTTTTGATAAAAAAATAAAACTGTCAGCAAGTGGATCTTTGTTGAATCGTTCGATGAAGTTGGTTTTTGACATTTTACCTACAATAAATGTGGAAATAAATTCAAATGAGGACTTTTTGCCAGCAACAGTTAAAGGACCAATAAAATCCGGAGAAATTACTATTGATGGAAGTATGAGTTCGCAATTTTTGTCCGGATTATTAATGGCTTTACCTTTGGTGAAAGGTGATAGCACAATTCATGTTGAAAATTTGACGAGTACGCCATATATTGAGATGACCTTAAATACCTTGTCTAAATTTGGAATTTTTATTGAAAATAAAAATAATAACAAGTTTTTTATAAAAGGAAATCAAGTTTATAAAAAAACTGATTATACAATTGAGGGTGATTGGAGTTCAGCTTCATATTGGCTTGTCGCCTCAGCATTAGGAAAAGAAATTGAAGTTTTTGGTTTGCTTAAAGAAAGTTTACAAGCTGATAAATTAATTCTAACAGCCCTTAAAAATGCAAATTGTGAGATAATTTGGTCAAGTAATTCTTTGAAAGTAAAGGGTAAGCAAAGAAAAGCCTTTGAATTTGACGCAACACATTGTCCCGATTTATTCCCAGCTTTGGCAAGTTTAGCAGCTTTAACAAATGGAATTTCCAGAATAAAAGGAGTTCATCGCTTAAAGTACAAAGAAAGTGATCGTGGCAAAAGCATTCAAGAAGAATTCCAAAAATTAGGAGTAAAAGTTCAATTTGAAGAAGATTTGATGCTAATTCATGGAACTAAAATAATTGAAGGTGGAAAAGTCTTCGCACATCACGACCACAGAATCGCCATGTGCCTCGCTATTTTAGGAATGTTTTCTCAATCTGAAATCGAAATTGAAAATGCAGAGTCTGTTACTAAAAGTTATCCTAATTTTTGGGAAGATTTGGAAGGTTTGGAGCTGTAAAAATATCTACAAAGCTTTGCGTCTTTTATCTAATGTCCACCAGGTATCCCGTATGTTTCCGAATATTCAAAACTCTTCCGTCATCAAAAATCAAATATTGTCCTTTTATTCCGCTTAAAATTCCTTCAATTAAGCTTTCTTTATCAAAACTCAAACTTTTAATTTTTATTGGATACTCTGAAACAGGAAAATTAAAGTCAAATATTTCGTCATTTTCAGAAAAATATTCCATTAAATCCGCAGGTAAAACTTCCTCTAAAGACCATTTTTCGTTTACCAAATCAATTGATTCATCCAATTCATTTTTGAGCATTCTTTGCCAATTTGTTTTGTCAGTGAAATGATTTTTTAATTCAACTTCCAAAACTCCCGCTAAATATCTATTAGGTGTTTCAGCCAAAATTATAGCAGAATTTGCTCCTTGATCTATCCATCGAGTTGGAACTTGCGTTGTCCGAGTAACACCAACTTTTACAGAATCTGATGCGGCTAAATATACAATGTGTGGCTGATTGTGGTGATTTTCTTCCCATTCAATATCTCGTCCTTCACCTAAGTGGGCTCTGCAAAGTTCTGGTCTGATAATACATTCTGCAGATTCTGGTGCTTTTGTAAAACATGAATAACAAAATCCTTGATTAAAAGATTTTGGTGTTTTTTTCCCACAAGAAACACAAATTATTTCTCCTAAAAACGACATGCTTAATTTCTTTCCAATAAAATCATTTAAAACAATTTTTTCATCAAAATTCAACTCATAGCGAATTGGATTTTCAAAAAAAACGTTCATTTTATGCAATAGACCTCTCATATTTTTAGATTATTTGACTATTAAGATTACTCGATTGTTAGACTTTTAAATGTCTTGGCAAAAATAATTTAATTCTCCAAGAAATTGTATTTTTCACAAAAAATTAAAAGTAATAACATCCTAGAATCTTAAAATCCTGATGTCAAAAAAAACAAGTTCTTGCGTCTTGTGTAATTTAATTTTAGATCTATAAATAAATCTTTTATCAACATTGATTAAATCTAAAAATCTAATAATCCAAAAATCAGTTTTTAGTATCTATATTAATCAAAGTCTTTTGTCTTAAGCTTTGTGTCTATCGATAATAATCAAAGTTTTAATATCCTAATATCTTAAAATCTTGATGTCTATGAAATCTCGATTACAGCCAACTCCCATGAATTCATCGTTCTATCCAATTTCTCTTTAGTAACTTGGTATTCATTCAATAATTTTGTGGATTTTTCTTTATCGTTATAATCTACTTCAACAAGTTCTAAATCAAGTTTTTTAATTGTAGCCTCCAATTCACTTATCAAATCTTCGTATTTTTTAATTTGATTTGTGAGCGCATTCTTTTTGCGTTTTAATTCTTTTGCTTCTTCGTTTGTTAATTTTTTTTCGCCTGTCTGTCCGTTAGGCAGATCAACAATTATGGTGTCGATAGTAATATTAATTGGTTTTTCGGAAGCTGAGCCTTTCGAAGCTTTTGAATCATTCGTTCCTTGAACATTCATTGAATCAGGATTCATTTTCTTTTGCAAATATTCCATCACATCATAATGATGAATTTTCAAAGTTTTGTCGTGAATATCCCAAATTCTATTTGTTAATCCATCCAAAAATTCACGGTCGTGAGAAACAACAATAAATGTTCCTTCATAACTCATCAAGGCTTTTTTCAAAACTTCTTTACTTTGAATATCGAGGTGATTTGTTGGCTCATCGAGAATTAAAAAATTACAAGGACTTAAAAGTAACTGACAAAGTGCTAATCTTGTTCTTTCTCCACCAGATAAAACACCCACTTTTTTGTCAACATCTTCGCCGGAAAATAAAAAAGTTCCTAAAATACTTCTTAAATCTTTTCTCACCTCACCAACAGCAATATCGTCAACAGTTTCGTAAATTGTTTTGTTGATATCTAATTTTTCTGCCTGATCTTGTGCGAAATAGGTAATAATTACATTGTGACCAAGTTCTACAACTCCCTCACCTTCAATTGCATTCATAACACGTTTCAAAAGCGTAGATTTACCAACTCCGTTTGGACCCAATAACGCAATTTTTTCGCCACGACCAATGGTGATATTTATATCTTTGAAAATTGTGCGGTCTTCATATTTCTTTCCAACATTCTTCAAATCCAGCACCCATTTCCCTGGTTGATTACTCAAAGGAAAAGATATTTTCATCTTTGCATTGCTCGTTTTCTCAACTTCAATAATTTCTGTTTTATCCAACTTTTTTATTAAAGATTGAGCAAAAGCAGCCTTATTTTTCTTTGCTCTAAATTTATCAATTAACTCTTTGGTATGTTTGATGTCTTTATCTTGTTGCTTTCTAGCATCGACCATTCTTTCCATCTCTTCTTCTCTTTTGATTTTATAAAGAGAGTAATTGTAGGGGAAATCAAGCATTTTTCCCATGGAAATTTCAAGTGTTCTTTTGGTAACATTATCTAAAAACAATCTATCGTGAGAAATTACAATAACTGCTCCTTCAAATTTTTGCAAATAATTTTCCAACCAAGAAATTGAAATGATATCCAAATGATTTGTTGGCTCATCCAATAAAATCACATCTGGTTGATTCACAAGAATTTTTGCCAATTCCGCTCTCATTTTCCAACCTCCAGAAAATGAATTCAGCGATTTTTTGTATTCTTCGTCTGAAAATCCTAATCCATTCAAAGTAGAAGTGATTTTCTCTTCCCATTGATATCCTTCATGAAAATTAAATAAATCATTTTTTTCATTCAATTCATTTAATAATTCCAAATAAGAATCATTTTCATAATCTGTTCTCACGACTAATTCATGATTAATCTCATCAATTCTTGTTCTCAATAAATTTAAAACCTCGTTCGAATTAAATAAATATTCAAAAACAGATTTTGTTGAGTCAATTACAATATCTTGCGTCAAAAACCCGACAACTGCATCTTTTTGTTTGTGAATTTTTCCTTCGGTAGGTTTGTCACGTTCTGCAATAAGTTTTAATAAAGTTGATTTTCCAGCACCATTTTTTCCAGCTAAACCAATTTTATCACCTCTATTTATTTGGAAAGAAATTTCTTTAAAAAGGTATCCTTGTGGTAAAAATATACCAATTTGTTCAAGATTAATCATGTTACAAAGGTAAGAATAATTTTTTTTACTGATTTGTTTTAATTCTCAAAACGGTAAGCAAGAAAAAAAGATGTTCAGATTAATCTAAACAGCTTTCTCTAAGCATTGGAGAGTTTTTTGTCAGAATTAATTTTTCCTAATTTCTTTTAAAAATAATTTCTCTTCCCCAGAAATCTGAGCTTAAATGTTAATTTTATTATCAATTTCTGCTAACTTTGGTCTCCAATTAGAACCATTTGACTCCGAAATAATCATTTTTTCTTTGCCTCTTCGATTCAAAAAAACACATAAATCATATTTTTATAAAGTAGAATCAATCTATAATCTGCAATCTTATTTAATCAAAAAAAAAGTTTAAATTTGCCCTATGATTTTAGTAACTGGAGGAACAGGTTTATTAGGAAGCAATCTTTTGTTAGAATTAACCCGGCATCACGAAAAAATTTCTGCGATATTTCGAGACAAGTCAAAAATTGAGATTGTTAAAAAATTATTCTTAAAACTAGAGCCAAAAGACGGTAAAGAATTCTTTAAAAAAATTACATGGATTAAGTGCGACGTTTTAGACATAATAACCCTGAATGAGATCACAAAAGACATAAAAACGCTATATCATTGTGCTGCACTCGTTTCTTTTCGTAGAAGAGATTTTCCTTTGATGATGAAAAATAATGGACAAGGAACTGCAAATATTGTAAATGCTTGTCTTGAAAATAAAATTGAAAAATTGTGTTATGTTAGTTCTACTGCTGCAGTCGGAAAAGAATTTTTAGATGGAAAAGATTATGTGGTAGAAACAAATAAATGGACACAATCACCCAAGACAAGTGCTTATGCTATTTCTAAATATACTGCAGAAAAAGAGGTATGGCGCGCAATAGAGGAAGGTTTAAATGCTGTAATTATAAATCCGAGTGTTATTTTTGGTCCTGGTAGTTGGAATGAAAGTTCATTAACAATCTTCAGAACTTTGCATGGAGGACTAAAATTTTATACAAAAGGTGCAAATGCATTTGTTGACGTAAGAGATCTTGTTAATTCAATGATTACCTTAACCGAATCTTCAATTTCTGCACAACGATTTTTGTGCACAGGAACGAATATTACTTTCAAGGATTTATTTACTTTAATTGCTAAAGAATTAGATACAAAAGCACCTTATATATATGCTAATAGATTTTTGTGTGAAGTGGCTTGGAGATTAAGTTCGTTAATTGCTGTTTTTAAAGGAAAAGCAACACTTACAAAAGAATCAGTTCAAAGTTCTCAAGGAATTACAGTTTACGACAGTTCCAAAATCTTGAAAGAGTTAAATTTTAATTTCAAAGATCTAAACGAAACGATAAAATTTACAATCATAAATAAAATCAGTTAGTCCAGCAATCTAGCAATCTATTAATCCAACAATCAAACTATCTTTCCAATCTTAACAATTTTAAAATGAAAGACATCTCCTTATATTTTGCACCAAGACAAAAGCAAAATCAAAACATTACTGAATCTATTTCTGAAAAAATTATTTCGCATACAGAGAATTATTTTCCAAATTTAGAAAAAAATAACATTGCCATATTTTCTTGCGAAGAGTACCGAAAAGACAATCAAGAAAATGAAACAAAGTTTGATTCCTACGATTTTTTATCTGAACTGGAAAAATTATACTTTGGCGATTCATGGAATTTTGAAATCTATGATTTGGGAATAATTAAACCAGGAAACGAAATTAAAGATACCTATTTTGCTTTAAGCCAAGTTATAACTGAACTGCTTAAAGAAAATATTCTTCCAATTATTGTAGGAGGATCACAAGATTTAACATTTTCGATTTATCAAGGATATCAAAATTTGGAGCAAATGGTTAATTTAACAACTATAGATTCTAAATTCGATTTAGGTTCACCAGAAAAAACAGTTTCCGCAAATGGATATATTAGTCAAATTTTGATGCATCGTCCATGTTACCTTTTTAATGTTTCAACCATCGGCATTCAAGCGCCTTATGTTAAAAAATCAGAATTAGATTTATACGAAAAGCTTTATTTTGATGTTTCTCGTTTAGGAGAATTTAATGCTGATTTTAAAGTTGCTGAGCCCTTATTAAGAAATACAGATTTGCTGAGTTTAGATGTAAATTCAATTCGAAACTCAGATTTTAAATCGAGCAAAAATTCACCAAATGGATTTTATGCAGAACAAATTTGCCAAATTTCAAAATATGCGGGAATAAGCGATAAGTTGACCGTTTTTGGAATTTTTAACCTGCCTCAAAATGACTTTAATGAAACTAACAATCAGCTAATTGCTGAAATTATTTGGTATTTTATGGATGGCTTTTCACAAAGAAAAGGAGATTTCCCAATAGGTTCTAAGAAAGAATATACAAAATTCACTGTAAATTTAGAAAGTGAAGAAATTGTTTTCTACAAAAGTCCAAAATCTGACCGCTGGTGGATGGAGGTACCTCATCCCAAAAAGAATGAAACGAAATATGAAAGACATCATTTAGTACCTTGTAATTATGAAGATTACCAAGCCGCAATGAAAAACGAAATGCCAAACTTATGGTGGAAAACCTTTCAAAAACTGCTTTAGTCTAAAAATCTGAGTTGGTTATAAATTTATTATTGACTTCGTCGCTGCTCCGCGGTCAGAATACAATTTTTAATGGAATAGACGAGGCAGTTTTATAAGTGATGGGCCTAACATAGTGAATAAAATCAACGAAGTATATTAGTAAAAAAAGTGTAGTTTATTTTTAGTACACGCACAAACATTCATCTTTTTCAACAAAAGGCTTAAAATAAACCGTTATTTTGCTTCGCTGAGACTTCGTGTTCTTATTTTTGCTTGCTCAAATCTGAACATTTATAAGCGTTATCAACAAAATTAATAATATATCGCTGGCTCTAATTATTTCAAACTAAACGAAACCGAAGTTCTACTAATTCAACTTTGCTCTCTTGGCGCAAACTTTATGATTTTGTGATAATACTTTTCTTGCGATGATGACATTTATAATTTACCACCACAAAGTACAAGATAAATTAAAACCTTTTGCCTCACCCAAATAACTTATCAACCAGTTAAACTTAGGCTCTCGAAGTTTTCAAAAAAATATTAACAATTTATTAGGTTCTATTAGAATTATTTGTATCTTAGCGCCTGTTTGTAGAGGGTTAAAAGCTCTTTGCTTTACTTAACTATGTGTAAACCAATACAGTTTATGAAAAAAAGTATATTTACAATTTCAACATTTTTCGCTTTGACGTCTGGTGTTGTTTATGCTCAGCAAGAAAAATTATTGACGCATTTTATTTATGACAAAATGTCTATTAACCCAGGTTCTACAGGTTTAGAGTCAGGTTTAAGTGCAACAACTGTTTACAGAAACCAGTGGGATAAAGTGAATGGTGCTCCAAACTCATTTCTTTTAAATATAGAATCTCCCCTGGAGCCAGTTTTTTTTCCAGGTGGTGTAGGTGTTTCTTTTTACCATGATGCTATTGGTGAAATGAGACAAAATAACTTGATTTTAAACTATAGTTATCCGTTACGCTTTCAAAATGTGGGAACTTTAGGTATTGGATTGGGACTTGGTTTAGTGAATGTTGGTTTTGATCCTGCTTGGATTCCACCAGTTACTTTGGTAGATCCATTATTACCTACTGCTAAAAGTGGGTCTAGCGTAGATATGAACTTCGGATTGTATTGGAAAGCTGATAAAGGATACTACGTAGGTTTATCGAGCACACATTTGTCACAAGCTGATATTACTGCTGTCAATTATACAAATGCACGTCACTACTTCCTCATGGGTGGTTATACGTTTACCGATGTTTTTGGAGCAGGGAGAACGATTGATGCTCAATTGTTGGGAAGGACAGATATGATTAAATATTCAGCAGAAGTTAATGCTAGGTATTTACATACTTTAAATGAAACCAAAGGAACACTTGCTTATGCTGGTGTTACAGGTAGGGTTAGTGATGGGATAGGGTTAATGTTAGGTTACAAACCTTCAACAGCTCTAACTGTAGGGTATTCTTATGATATTACGATGAATAAATTATCAAATATATCTAAAGGATCTCACGAAATTGTTTTAAAATATGTAAAACAAATTCCACCACCGCCAGTACAAAAAGCAAAACACCCGAGATGGTTATAAAACTTTTTAATCAAAAAGTGTAACTATTTCAAATAAAACTCCGTTATATCAAAAAATTGATCCTGTAGAATGTTAAAATTGGTATTCGGAAAGTTAAATAAATTAGGTAGAATGAAAAAACTATTGTTTGTAGGTCTTATTGTTTTAATGATTGCTTCATGTCAATCTAGATCAGGTTCTCTAACCGGAGTGTTAGGAAGACCAATTTATCAACCAGAAATCCCTTTAGGTATGGTCTATATACCTGCGGGTTCTTACGCTATGGGAGAAAATGATCAAGATGTACCCTTCTTGCATCAAACTCGTTCAAAAACAGTTTCTGTTCAGGCGTTCTATATGGATCAAACGGAAATTACAAATAACGAGTATCGTCAGTTTGTCAATTGGGTAAGAGATTCAATCGCCAGAGAGAAAATCTTTACAGGTCTTGCTGAAGATCCAGATGCAGCTGAATACATCAATTATCAAGACCATTATTTTGATGAAGGGCAATTAGCCTTTGTTGATTTTGACGAATCAGATCGTGCTGGTAATAGAAATCTTTTCAGTTTAAATTGGGATAGAGAAATTAATTATCAAGATCAAGATAATGAGGAAATTATGCCTCTATTAGCTGATATGTATTATTCTCAGCCTGAGAGATTCTACAAGAAAAGAGAAATTGATTCAAGAAAGTTGAATTTTAAATATTATTGGATTGATTTGCGTGAAGCCGCTAGAAGAGGAAGAATTGATATCGTTCCAAATGGCTACGATAATCAAGGTAATTTAATTGCGAATAATCATAGACAGTTAAATACTCCGACTCATCCTTTTACGGAAGAACCTTCAGGACAAGATCGAGATATGGGTGTCTTTAATAAAAAAGGCCAAAACAATGCTATTCGTGGTCATGAAAATCGTCAACGTTTTATAATAGATGAAGAAATAAACGTTTATCCAGATACCTTGTGTTGGGTCCGAGATTTTACATATTCATTTCACGATCCAATGACAAACATGTATTTTTGGCATCCTGGGTATGATAATTATCCAGTTGTAGGTGTGACATGGGTTCAAGCTAAAGCCTTTTCTATTTGGAGAACTCAATTATTAAACTCATGGTTGCAAGCGATGGGTGATTTATACGTGAATGATTTCCGCTTACCAACTGAGGCAGAATGGGAAAGAGCAGCTCGTGGTGATTTAGCTCAGTCTGCTTATCCTTGGGGTGGTCCTTATATCCGAAATGAAGCTGGATGCTTCCTGGGTAATTTTAAACCAATGAGAGGAAGGTACTTTGAAGATGGAGGTTTCCATACGGTAAAAGCTTATTCTTATAATCCAAACGGTTGGGGATTATACTGTATGTCTGGTAACGTAGCTGAGTGGTGTGAAACTGCTTACGACGAATCAATGTACGAATTCTCACATGACTTAAATACTGATTATCGTTACGATGCAATGGATTGGGATCCACCATCAATGAAACGTAAAATCTTGCGCGGTGGTTCTTGGAAAGATATAGGATACTATTTGCAAACTTCTACACGTAACTTTGAATATCAAGATACTGCAAAATCTTATATTGGTTACAGAAACGTCATGACGCATATCGGTAGAGGAGGGAAAGATATCACTAAAGAAGGAAGTGAAGAGAGCCAAAGTGATATTCAACTGCGATAAGTAAGAAATTAAAGATAATGAAGTACTTATTTTATAAGCGCCTCAGATTAAACAAAAACAAAACAACTAGTAGAATTACAAACTTTTAAAAACAAAAACTATGAAAATCGGAGGAAAAGCGTGGAAAAATTTTATGTCAAAACTTTATGGTCTTGGCGCTGCTGTCGTAATTATTGGAGCATTATTTAAAATCCAGCACTGGGCATTTTCAGGTGAATTGTTGACAGCAGGTTTATTAACGGAGGCGGTAATTTTTATTTTCTCTGCTTTCGAACCTTTGCATGATGAGCCAAATTGGGAATTAGTTTATCCAGAGTTAGGATTAGGTCATAATGATGATTTGGATAACGATGCTATTGCTTCTGCTAGTAGAGGTGGTAAAGGTGGAAGTGGAGTTACTGAACATTTAGATAAAATGTTAGAAGAAGCAAAAATTGATGGAGCTTTAATTGAAAGATTAGGTGACGGAATGCGTGCTTTAGGAGAGAATGCTGCACAATTAAAAGGAGTTACAACTGCTGCCGCAGCTACTGACTCTTATGTTACTAGTTTGCAAGCTGCTTCCGATAAAGTTTCTGCTTTGTCTGAATCATATGAAAGAGCTTCAGTTTCAATTTCTGGAATGACATCTTCTGCTGCTGAAGGTGAATCTTTCGGAGAGCAAATGCAAAAAGTTTCTAAAAACTTATCAGCTCTTAATAACGTTTATGAATTGCAATTGAAAGGTTCTTCTGCTCACTTAGAAGCAACTGAGAAATTCCAAGGACAAGTTACTGAAATGATGCAAAATCTTTCTGATTCTGCTGCTGATACGAAACTTTACAAAGAAAATATGGCGATGTTGTCTAAAAACCTTTCCGATTTGAATGGTGTCTATGGTAACATGTTAAAAGCTATGACCATTTCTAGAGATTAAAATTCCTTGATTGAAATTTTTTATAAATTTATTTTTAAACCAGAAAAAATTATTAATTCATGAGTGGAGGAAAAGAAACCCCTAGACAGAAGATGATTGGTATGATGTACTTAGTACTTACCGCACTTCTAGCTTTGAATGTATCTAAGTCAATCTTGGATGCTTTCGTAGCAATTGAAGAAAATACACAAAAATCAAATATTGCACATCATGACAGAGGTCAAGGTTTTAAAGATGCTCTTAAAGAAGAGTTAACTTCTACTAAGCCTGATGCTGAGAATGCTGCTAAAATTGAAAAAATCAAATTTTGGCAAAAAAAGATGAATGATATAGATGCTGAGACAGCTAAGCTTATTGAATCCATTGATAATATCAAGTTAGATATTATGAAAAAAAGTGGGGAAGATGTTACTTATGCTCCATCTAATATGGGTGTTGAGGAAAAAATTATTTGGTCAGCTTATGACAAGAAGAATTTTCCTTTGCTTCCAATTCGTATGAATTTGATGGCTGTTCAGGCTAAAGATCAATACGATATTCCTATGCATGAAATAGTTGGTGATGAGATCAAAGCTCCAAAAGGTGCGGGTCTTAAACTTTGGGACGATTTCAATTCTTATCGTGGAAAATTAGTTGAGATGGTCGGATCTTATAAAATTGGTGGTAAAACCTTTACTATCAAGCCTAAAGCTGTAAATGAGTACAAAGATAATAAGGATCTTAGTAAAATCGTTGAGAAAATGGTAAAAACAAGTAATTGTAATCACCAAGAAGACGAAGAAATTTTAAAGCAATTGTACATTGAGCTAACTAAGCCACTGCTTAATAGAATGGGGGAAGAAGAAGGTGTGCATTGGATTGGAAAAACATTTGACCATTCTCCTCTAGTTGCTGCTGTAGCCTCACTGTCTTCTATGCAACAAGATATTTTAGCAGCTCGTGCTTCTGCCTTGGCTCACATCAAAGGGAAAATTTCTACTGGAGAGTACAGTTTTAATAAAGTGACTGCTTTAGCTTATGGTCCTTCAATTTCTAATGCAAATGAAGAAGTGGAGATTAAAGTTATGATGGCTGCTTTTGATTCTGACAATCAGCCTATTGTAACCTATAATGGCGCAAAAGTATCTGAGGTCCAAGATGGGTATGGCCTTGTGAAAACAAAGACTTCTGGTGGAGCTGAAATGGTATTGAAAGGTACTGTTTCTATCAAAAAGAAATCTGGTGATATGAAAACTGAAAACTGGGAGCATACTATTAAAATCATGAAACCAGAAGGTACAGTTTCTCTACCAGAAATGTTAGTTCTTTATAGAGGTTATAAAAACATCATTGAAGGTGTTGCTTCTGGATATCCTGAAACAAAATTGTCAGGTACAAATGTAACTCTTTCTAAAGTAGGTAAACAATACGTTGGTACACCGGGAGCTGCCAAAACAGCAAATATTTCAATTTCTGGTTACAATCCAGTTTCAAAGAAAACAGTAAGTTTAGGGACTTATGTATTCGATGTGAAGCCTATGCCAAGAGCTGAATTATTTTGGGGTATTTCTGCTGATGGTGATAAAGTCACAAATAAATCTGCTAAGAAATTAAAAGTTGCCTTTGGTGAAGGTATTCCTCTCAAAGCTACTTTCCAATGTGAAAAATGGTTTTTAACTATTTCTGGTATAAATAAAACATTCTCAGGTCAAGGTGATGCTTTAACTGAAGAAGCGCTTAAATTTTTAGGAGCTGCTAAGCCTGGTTCAATTGCAAGTTTCTCCTCTACTTATAGAGGTCCAGGAGTTGCAGGTAGACCAAATTCAGCAACATTTAAATTATAATATAATATTAAAGCTACTTGTATAAAGTTATACAAGTAGTTTTATAAAACGTGTAGAGTACTGTTTGAAATATAAGATCCGATTTATTTCTAACAATTAAAAATTAAATTATGAAAAAGATTTTTGTTAGTTCTGTATTAGTTTTATCAGTTACTTTTGGTTTCAATCAAGAAATCAATGGAGGACCGATAAACGTACCATCAGAGAATATTATTGATGGGGTTTATATAAAAGAGCATGTTCCTACCAAAAGATTGATTCCATACGAATACGTTCGTGAAGCTGATGTAATTTGGAGTAAAAGAGTTTGGAGAAGAATTGATTTGAGAGAGAAAATCAATCAGCCACTTTATTTTCCATTTGATGAATATTTAAACGAAAATAAACCTGATGAAACTTGGGTTCGTAATTCAACTCGTTGGAGTTTGTGGACAGTTATTAAACATCACATTATGAATAACGATTTGACTGTTTTTTCAGTGTTTAATCCAATGGATATAGTAAAACAGGGTTCTCCTGATGGTGATTTGTTTAAATATCCTATTAAAGCGGCGACTGGTAAAAATTATTACACAGATTCAATCTATAAAGGTTTAGTTGATGAAAGAATATCAATGGTTACAGGTGGTGGGATTAGAGCTGTTTTAAATAGTGAAGGTTTAGATTCTACAGTATTAGATTTAAACACTATGGTTGAAACTACCGTTACTGAGACGTATACAGAAAAATCCTGGGTTGTATCTAAAGATATCGTTGCTTATGATTTGAAGGAAGATTGGTTTTTCGATAAAGAAAGATCTGTTTTAGATGTCCGTATTTTAGGTATTTGTCCTGTCATTTATGAATCAACAAAAGAAGGTGGAAAATATGAACAAATGTTTTGGTTGTATTTCCCGCACTGCAGATTTGTACTTAACAATTATTTTTCATACAACACCAAAAATGATGCTCAATGGGTAAGTTTTGATGATGTTTTTTGGAAAAGACAATTCTCAAGTTACATTTACCGAGAAAGTAATGTGTTTGAGCGCAAAATTGACTCATATAGAACTGGTGTTGATGCTTTAAGAGAATCAGAAAAAATTACAGAAGAAATTAGAAATATTGAACATGATGTTTGGCATTTCTAAAAGTTATTGAATATTTTTTAAAACCGTTTCATTTTTTGGAACGGTTTTTTTGTTTATCATTTTTAAAATTTTGTGAGATTTTTTTTGCTGTTTTTAAATTTAACTTTTATTTTTTATTATCAAAATAGTGGATCTCCTAGTATTATTAGACATTCCAGTTTACTTGAGATTAAAATTCCATTTCCTAAAGAGTATATTCTGGAAAAAGATTAATTCCTAGTGAATATATGCGAGATGCTTATACCTTTTAAGGAATAAAAGAGTTTTGTGAAAAAAAATATTTGAGAGAAAGAATCAATCTTACGCTATTTTTTTTTGATGAATACAAAAAGGAAAATAAATTTGATAAGGCATTATTTTGGTTGAATTTTCCATATTACAGATTTGTTTTTAAATATTAGTTTTTTATCACAAGGAAAATATTTCTTACTTCTAGTTTTGACTTTTTTTTAGGAAAAGACAGCTCTGGAAAGTACGTTTATCGTGAAAATAACCATTCACGTCATCTCCCGTTTCATGCTGATGAAGTTTTCTTTCTGAAACCATTAAAACATCAAGTGACATTTTCATTATTTCATTAAATCCATTTTTTCCAT
>CANLGD010000041.1 GCA_947490145.1 Flavobacteriia bacterium | reverse complement strand
ACCTATATAAATTTTTTTTATGACCAATTTACCTCAAACATCCAATCAAATTAAGTACGTTTCGAATTTTGACGAACTAATTTCGACACCTTTTGAAGGAGGAATTAATGCAATTTGTTGGTCGCGTAATCTTTTAGTTGATTTTTCTGAGATTGTTGAAAAAATAGAATTTAGCGAAAATATGGTGGAGCTTGATGAAGAATATCTTTGCGACCTTGATTTGACTGCTGAAGGGAAACATGCTCGCGAAGTTATTTTAAGTGATTTGAAAAATTTGATTTCTGTTGGCGCATCACCAGTTCTTAATGTGATAAAATACTATGAACGAGATGATAGTTATCCTTTTTTCCCCACAGATGTTTATTCTTTTCATGTAGATCGCTCTCCAATTCCTACCAGTACTTTTTTGTGCACATACTACGGTGAATGTAGTGAAATTGTGCCAAATTCTCAGGCCAATCAAAAAGTGCTAATTCCCGAAATACGCCAAGAACTCCAAAATATGTATGATGGTGAAGAAGAAGATTTTGAGTCATTTTTAAGTGAAAATTTCTTTGATTTACACTATCAAGCTAATCCAGACGCACAAATTGTAAATTTAGGTATTGGTCAAATTTGGAGGTTAGCTGTTGACCATCCTGAAAGTCAAGTGTTGCCTTGTCTTCACCGGGCACCAAATGAAAAAAGCGGACAAAAACGCTTGTTATTGATTTGTTGAAAGAGGATTAATTTGTAGAAACTTAAAAAGATTCCTTTTCGGGAGAAATTATAACCTAATAAAAGGCATTCATTATTAAATTAGCCGAAAATTAATTAACTTCGTAAGCACAAAACTAATTAAATGCTCATTTTTGTAGATAAAATTACCGAACGCTTAATTTATACTTTAGACTTTATTTTTAAAGATCGAGGGATTTTGTATGAGTTAACAAACGATTGGGTTAATTTTTCTAAAAATGAAAAAGCCAAAAATCAACTCATTTATTCAGAAAAATACGATGAAACAATTGTAAGTATTGCTCCTTCAACCGTATTATTTGATGAGGCAATATTTGAGTATTCGCTGGCAAAAAAACTCTTTTTTAAAGAAGAATGCTTAGTTTTTGATAAAATTATTGACCCTTTTGCTTCGGTGTTTTTTGTGTTGAGTCGCATGGAGGAATATACAGTAAAACAACGCGATATTCACGATCGCTTTGAAGCAAGAAATAGTGTTCTGCATAAATTTTCATGGCTAAATAAAGTAATTTGTGACCGATGGTCAGAAGATATTATTTCGTTCATTGAAGATAATTTAGACATCAATTTACATAAAAACAAAATTCAAACAAACGTAATTCCGAGTTTTGACATTGACAATACCTTTGCTTTTCAATGGAAAGATGGATTGAGAAAACACTTGGGAAAATGGAAAGATAAAATCAAAAAAGATTTACCACGTATTGAAGCAAGAAATAATTTTGATGCAGGAAACACAAAAGACCCTTACGACACATTTGATGAAATTAAGAAAGTAAATGAACAAGGTTTTGTTACGAAAATTTTTTGGCTTGTAGGAGAAAATGCGAAGTACGATAAAAATATTTCTGGAAATGATATTAGACATCAAAAATTAATTCAAGAAATGTCGCACTTTGCGGAAATTGGTTTACATCCTAGCTATGAATCAAATAAAAGTACTTTTTACTTAAAAAACGAACATCAATTATTAAATCAAATTTTAAATACTGAAGTAAAAAGTAGCAGACAGCATTTTCTAAAATTAACTTTTCCGCTAACTTATACAAGTTTAATCGCACAAGGATTTACCGATGATTATTCTTTAGGCTTTGCAGATGAAATTGGGTTTAGAGCTGGAACTTCACGCCCTTTTTACTTTTTTGATTTATTGAAAAATGTACCAACAGAATTTAAAATTCATCCATTTGCATATATGGACGGGACCTTGAATCAATATTTAAAACTGTCGCCAGAATTAGCAAAAAATAAAATCAAGGAATTATTTGATGAGGTAAAACAATTTGGAGGAGATTTTATTTTTATCTGGCATAACGAAACAATTAGTGAATTTGGTTCTTGGAAAAACTGGAAATCAGTTTTTGATTATACCTTAACTTTGAAAAATGAAATTTAAACTCGATACAAAAGTTCCAATATTTAATCAAAAAATTACTCATAAAGATAAAGTGATTTTTTTTGGAAGTTGTTTCTCAGATGAAATTTCTGAAAGATTCAAAAATGCAGGTTTTGATGTTTTATCGAATCCTTTTGGAACAATTTTCCATCCTCTTTCGATGGCTAAAAACTTTCAAGATTCCATCAATCAAAATCCCGAATTATCTATTTTTGAAAGTAAAAATCACTTCTTTTCTTGGGCTTGTTCAACATTAATTAATTCTGATACAAAAATAGGTTTAGAAAATAAAATTCGAAAAATTCAAGTCGATTTTTTAGAACATATTGGAAAATCCAGTTATTTGTTCATTACATTCGGAACAAGTTTTGCCTATGCGCTGCATGAAAACAAGCAAATTGTAGCCAATTGTCACAAACAAGAGTCAACTTTATTTCGCAAAGTGTTTTCAGGAAGTACTGAAATGTCAGAAGCATGGAAAGAAGTTTTGGAGTTAATTTTCACAAAAAATCCTCACATTAAAATTGTATTTACTGTTAGTCCAGTTAGACATTCAAAAGATGGCTTAGCGGAAAATAATCGCAGTAAAGCACGTTTATTTGAATTAATTTCAAGCTTAGAAAGTCACTTCAAAACAAAAAATCGGCTACACTATTTTCCTTCGTATGAAATTATAATAGATGAACTCAGAGATTATCGTTTTTACAAGGAAGATTTAATCCATCCGTCTGAACAGGCAATCAATTATATTTGGGAGAAACTCAAAGCTGCATTTTTCTCAGAAAAAACTTTAAAATTAATTGATGAGGTAGAAAACCTAAGAAAATTAAATAACCACAAAATTCTAACAACAAATCAAGAAGAAATAGATTTTTTCAATGAAAATAAGTCAATAAAGATTGAAAAATTCCTGAAAGAAAACAGTGACGTTAACTTTTGAAATTATTTTATTAGATGCACATCTAACAATGCATTTTTATTCTAGATGCGTTTGCAAGAACTAACCTTTTGATTCTTTTTGACAACTTAGCGAAGCGATCTCATGAACTTGTAAATAATGAAAAACAAACGTAGAATTTTATTTGCTTTTTTAAACGATCCAAAATTTTAATTACTTTCTAAAATATCACTCTAATTAAGAGTAAGATAAGTCAAAATTCCATCAGTACTTGGATATGTTTTTTGCTTTCTGATGCATCTTTAAAACTTTAATTGCAAATCCAAGAAGGAGGATTGAAATGCTTTTTCTAAATGAGTTATTGCTTGCGGAAAAACAAAATCAAATTCCTCTGAATTAAATGTGTTTTCTGTTTCAACTTCAACTTTTGCCTCTTTCTTGTTTTATTTCCCTTATAACAATAGGGTTGCTATAAAACTTACAGAAAGAATTAGTAAGAAATTTATTTTAGAATTCATATTTTTTCAATTTTATCGGAAAGAAAAAAAGAAATTTTATTTTTATGGCTTTTGTAGAACTTTATTTTTATTTTTACTAAAAATATAACTTGAAGCAAGCACCTTTTTTATGGTTAACAATAAGTTTTTGTCTAGGAATTGTTCTATCTAATTTCCTGTCAATAAATCCATTAATTATTTTTAGCCTCATTCTATTTGGACTTTTTATTTATTTTTTACTTCAAAAAAAAATATTGGGTACGTTTAAGACTAAATCTTTTTCTTATACTTTAATTATAATTGTTTTTTTACTTGGAACTTTGCGTTATTCAATTAGTACGCCGGAAAACTATTCCTTTTCCTTAAAGAATAATTACTTAAAAAATGATTTAATCTTAGGAGAAATTCTTAGTCTCACAGCCACACAAGGTGATTTTATGAAAGCTGAATTCGCTGTAAAAAAGCTCATTAGATTCCATGATACTATTGCTGTAAATAGCAAGATTGTACTTTTTTTAAAAGATGACGCAAAGAAATTAAAGGAATTTAATGTTTGTTTAGTTTCTGCCGATTTATTGGAGATTAAGAATAAAAATAATCCCGGAGAATTTGATTCTGAACTTTTTTGGAAGCACAAAGAGATTGAATATTTAGCTTTCGCAGACGAAGAATCGTATCAAATAATTGGAAAATCTGACGCCAATTTTTCTCATATTTTCTTGAAGTGGCGGAATTATTTTGCAGGAATTTTAGACAAACATTTAACGGGAAATGAACTTGGCGTTGCAAAAGCATTGATTTTAGGCGACAGAAGCTCCTTGGACAGTGAAATTACAGCGAAATTCGGAAATACTGGAGCAATGCACGTCTTGGCGGTTTCTGGTTTACATGTTGGAATTTTAGTTCAGATTTTAACCATGTTTCTTAGTCTTTTTAAGAAATGGATTTCGAAAAATCAAATTATCATAATTGCATTAATTATTGTTTGGATTTATTCCTTAATGACTGGACTTTCAGCCTCCGTGGTGCGCTCGGCAGTTATGTTTACACTTTTGGTTGGAAGTGGATTATTGAATCGATCATACAATAATTTTAACGTTCTTGCATTTTCAGCTTTCTTAATTCTCATGTGGAATCCACACTTTTTATACGATATCGGTTTTCAACTTTCTTATTTAGCGATGTTTGGAATTTTTATGTTCTACAAACCTTTGGGAAAATTGATTCATTTCAAAAATAAGATTGTCCGCTTGGCTTATGAAGGAACGATGGTCGGAATTGCTGCGCAAATCTTAACTGTTCCATTGACTTTGTATTATTTTCATCAATTTCCAAATTATTTTATACTCACAAATTTAGGTTTGATGATTTTTTCATTCTTGATTTTAGCATTGGGAATTGCCTTATTTTCATTCAATTGGCTGGCTTTTTTGGCAAAATTTTTCGCATATATTTTGTTCGTTTCTCTTTTTGTGATGCTCCTGATTATCGAGTTTATCGACGCACTTCCTGGAGCTGTTGCAAGCGGTTTTGTGCTAAATTCTGTGCTTGTAATGTTACTTTTTGCAATAATTTTTGTTTTTTATTATGCTTTACAGCATCAAAAAATGAAATTATTGAAAATCTGTTTGGTTTGTTCTGTGCTATTAGTTTTGTCGATGGTTTTTACCCGATTTAATCAACTCAATTCTGAGAAAGTTTGTTTTCTGCAAGCTGACGATGTAACTTTTATTATTAAACATGAAGATAAAAATTTAGTTTTTTATGCAAATAAGAAAGCTGATCCTAAAAAAGCAACTTTCATTTCAAAATCTTTTGGAAACATTTACCCAGGAAAATTGAGCTTTTTTGAAATTTCACAAAAGAAAGAAACCACAATTGCCTCCAAAAATTTGACTGTTAACATTGTGAGAGAAAAAGGTGGTTATGAAATTAAGATCAATGATAAGAATTATTTTTACGCTACGAGTTTGAATAATTTTTCTAACACAAAAAATAAAATATTGGCTACACGTTTGGAAGATAAGAACGCAAAATTCCAATTGAAAAATGGCGCTTTACTATTTGATTTGGATTGAAAAAAAGTGATTTTATACTTTACTTAAATTTTCATGCGTTCAACTATCAAATAATTTATTTTTCTTAAAAACTATCATTTTTCTTTCAAAAAATATCAGTTTAAACTTCCCACAAAGTCTCATCTCTAAAATCTGCTGTCTAAAGTCTTTATTACTATCTTTGTAGAAATTTTTTTACATGAAACTTCATCACCGAGAATTAGGAGAAGGGCAGCCTTTTGTCATTTTACATGGACTTTTTGGTTATTCAGACAATTGGCAAACTTTGGGAAAAAAACTCGCTGAATATTACCGAGTGATTCTTGTAGATCAACGAAATCATGGTCATTCAGCTTGGAGTGACGATTTTTCCTACGATTTAATGGCCGCAGATTTGAAGGAACTTTTTGATGATTTACAACTTAAAAACGCCATTTTAATGGGACATTCCATGGGCGGAAAAACAGCTTTGGTTTTCGCTGATAAATTTGCGGATTTATTGGATAAATTAATCATTGTTGATATGGGTTTGAAGCAGTATCCAATGCATCACGAAGAAATTTTGAAAGGGATAAAATCGATTGATACAAAAAGCGATATTTCTCGAAATGATGCAGAAACAAGTTTGTCAAAATTTGTAGATTCTGCAGGAGTGAAGCAGTTTTTACTTAAAAACCTGTATTGGAATGAAAATAAAAGATTAGCTTGGCGCATGAATACAGAATCTTTGGAGAATAATATGTCTGAAATCCTGAGAGAAGTTATTCCAACAACTGAAATTTTTACACCAACTTTATTTATTCGTGGAGCGCAATCAAATTATATTTTAGACGAAGATTGGGAAGAAATTGAAAATCATTTCCCAGATTCACAGTTAGTTACTATTGAAAATGCCGGACATTGGGTTCACGCCGAAGCACCAAAGGAATTTTTAGAAACGGTTCTTGATTTTTGCTTAAGATGAAAATAGTTATGAGTTATGAATGACATTCATACATAAAAACTCATCACTTATAATTCATCACTAAATAACGTTTACTTCTCGTTCAAGTTCTACGCCAAATTTCGCAAAAATATCGTCTTTAATAGCTGTTGATAAATCCCAAATTTGTTTTCCTGTAGCTCCGCCATAATTTACCAAAACAAGTGCTTGGTTTCTGTGAACTCCGTAATTGTCGATTTTTTTCCCTTTCCAACCAGCTTGTTCAATTAACCAACCAGCAGGAATCTTAACTAAATTTTTACCAGCAGGATAAGATGGGGCATCTGGAAAAGTTTCTTTTATTTTTGTGTAAACTGAAATTTCAATTATAGGATTTTTGAAGAAACTTCCTGCATTTCCAATCAATTTTGGATCAGGTAATTTACTTGTTCTGATTTCAATTACAGCATCACTAATTTCTTTTATCGTAGGATTTTTAATTCCTTTTCCTTTTAAAATAGTTTCAATTGCTCCGTAAGATGAATTTATTTTTGCCGATTTATGCAAACGAAAATAGACATTTGTAATAATGTACTGCCCTTTTTTTTCCGTTTTAAAAACGCTTTCTCTGTAGCCAAAATTACATTCATTGTTTGAAAAAAGTTCAATTAGACCTGTTTTTATGTGAAAAGCTTCCACTTTTTCAACCGTATCTTTTATTTCAATACCATAAGCGCCAATGTTTTGCATCGGACTCGCACCAACATTTCCTGGAATCAAAGATAAATTTTCAATTCCAGCGTAGTTATTGTTTACGCAATAAAGTACAAATTCATGCCAAATTTCTCCAGCTCCAACTTTTAAAAGTATTTCAGAATCCGTTTCAGAAATTAGTTCGATTCCTTTAATTTCATTTTTCAAAACCAAACCATTAAAATCTTGAGTAAGCAGTAAATTACTTCCGCCACCCAAAATTAAAAGTTCGTCATTTTTACTTTCTAGCAGAATTTCTTTTAATTCGTCAATTGATGAAAAAGGTGCAAACTTTTTTGCTTTTGCAGAAATCCCAAAGGTATTGAATGGCTTTAAATCGGTGTTTTCTTGAATTTTTTCTTGATTCATAGTACAAAATTAGAAATTATACTGAATAAATTATCTTGATTTAAATTTTTGAGTTGTTTCAGCCAAAATTTGTATCTTTGTTGAACAAATTTTTATTTTTATGCGCAAAAATATTTTAATGCCCGCTTACGAACCAACTGATAAAGAGTTGAATGATTTGATGAAATCAGTTATCGAAAAAGTTAAAATAAGAGCCAAAAATGCTAAAAATAAATTTAACAATGATTTATTTGAAGCTTTTAAGAAAGTCAAATAATAATTTATGTCTTTAAAAAAACCTACGTTAATTGTCATTGCTGGTCCAAATGGTTCAGGAAAAACTTCAATAACGTATGATATTTTAGAGCTTGAATGGCTAAATAATTCAATTTATATCAATCCTGACAATGTTGCAAATGATATGTTTGGTGATTGGAATTCGCTCGATTCAGTTCTAAAAGCAGCAAATTATTGTGATGATTTACGAGAAAAATGCTTAGAAGAAGAAAAAAGTATTATTTTCGAAACAGTTCTTTCCTCAACTGGTAAAGTAGATTTTATTCGTAAAGCAAAAGAAAAGGGATATTTCATAAGATTCTTTTTTGTAAGTACGAATAATCCAAAAATCAACGCAAGTAGAATTGCAAATCGAGTACTTGAAGGTGGGCATGATGTTCCAATTACTAAAATTATTTCCAGATTTGGTAAATCATTGATTAATAGTTTAATTGTTTCAAAATTTGTCGATCGAGCTTATTTTTATGATAATTCTGCTGAAGACAAAGAACCTAAGTTGTTATTTAGAACCAAAAATGGAATAATTTCCAAAAAATACCGAAAAATCGCTGATTGGGCTGCACCAATTGTTGAGAATTTAGATATGAATAATATTTCGTAAATATTTCAAGAAAAGAGGATTTTTCAAACGTCGTTCAATAAAACTCTTTCAAAACACCTTCTTTCAAAGAACAAGGAGTTACAAAATTCGTTTTAATTCCTAATTTCTTCATTACCCATTTGGTTTTAATTGCTGCAATCGGAGCCATTTTTCTCCTAATTGGAATAATATAAGGATGTTCTTCTCTTTCTTCATGCGTCGAATTAATAATCCAATCTAAAATTCCATTTAATGCATCATTTGGAAAAACCATTGATTTCTTATGCTCAATAAAACGTTGATTGTGAATCATTTCGTAAAACGTTTCAAAACTTCCTGATGCTCCGATTAAAATTTCACAATTTCTGTTTTCAAAAAAATCACACACCTGATTTTCTAGAAATGCCTCAATTTCATCAATGTTGACAGTAGAGTAGGGGTCTTGAAAAGCAAATTCTTGGTAAATCCTAGAAACACCAATGTTAAAACTTTTTTTGTCTAAAATCCCTGTTTTATCAGCGAAAATAAATTCTGTGCTTCCGCCTCCAATATCCATTATAACAGAGGTTTTGTCAAAATTATAGCTCCAACTAACACCTTTGTAAATCAAATCAGCTTCTTTGCTTCCAGAAATAATTTCAATTTTGATGGCAGTTTCACTGTAAACAGCATTTAAAAAATCTTTGCTATTTTTTGCATCTCTCAAGGCGGAAGTTCCTAAAGCACGAATTTCTTCAACTTGATTTTCTTCGCAAATTTCTTTGAATTTTTTGAGTGTTTTTATGCCTCGTTCAAAAGCATCTTGGGTAATAATTTGCTGGTTAATTCCGCCCATTCCTAGTGCAACTCCATCTTTTTCAGAATGAATAACCTTGAAATCGGTCTTAGAAACATAAGCAATTAATAAATTGAAAGTATTTGTTCCTAAATCTATTACGGCAACTTTTTTAGTAGCTTTTTCATGCACGTTTTAACCATTTTAGAATGTGTTTCAATCTCAAACGGTGACCAAATTTAAGAATACCGTTTTTGTATAATCTGCCTGAAACAATTAAGGTAAATGTAGCACTAATAATTAACAAAAACAAAGAAATAAACAATTGATAGCTTTCTCCTTCGGGATAACCTTCTGCGATTTTAACCAAGCAAACGACGGGTGATGTAAAAGGTAGATATGAGAAAAATGTTGTGAGTGAATGCGTTGGATTTACTATGCTGAAATATCCCGCATAAAGCGCAAAAAACAGCAGCAATATTAATGGAATTACAAATTGTTGTCCGTCGCTTTCCGAACCTGATATTGCTCCCAAGGTTGCGAAAAATGTTCCGTAAAATAAATACCCAACAATGAAAAAAAGAATAAAATAGAATAGCATATTTCCAAAATTTACTCTTTCGTAAACTAATTCGACAAACTCGTTGTATTCTTTTGCAGAAAACATGCGTTCTTGTAAGGTCAGACTTTTTACTTCTTCACTCATTTGTAAAGCGTTCATATTTGCGGCATCCAGTAAATCTGGAAAAAGGGTTTCTCTGAGAGCGTAAAGTCCAATTCCGATGATTAAAACCCAAAAACAAAATTGAATTAAGGCAGAAATTCCAATGCCAATAATTTTTCCAAGCATTAATTCTCTTGGTTTTAAGCTTGCCAATAAAATTTCGACCACACGATTTGATTTTTCTTTCATCGTACTGCGAAGAATAGTCATTCCGAATAAGAAAACAAACAAAACGATGCATGCTCCGAAGAAATATCCGAGCCATGCATTTAAGTCAGATTTCTGATTTTCAAGATCATATATATTTCTAAATGCTAAATTAATTGGTTGTTTTAGTTGACGAAATTTTGACAAAGGCATGTTTGAAAAGCGCTGAACCATTACTTCTTCCAAACGTCTTTCAAACTGATATTGTAGAGAAAGGGTAATTTTATTAGAAGGTTTTTCTCTGTAAAATAAAAACGCTGCTTTGTTACTTAAAATCTTTTCATTCACTTCTAATAAAGCATCAAATTTTTGATATTTTTCACTTTTCTCAAAATCTTTGATCTCAATGTAATCATTTGCAAAAGAATAGGTAATTGAAGGATCTTCTTTGGCTAAAATCTTATTGTCCATAATTGCCATTGGATCAGAAATTAAAACATTCCAATGTGCTTTATTTTTCCCTCCTAAAGAAAAAAGAATGTACGCCAGTGCTAAAACTAAAAGTGGACCAACAGTAGCCATGATTAAAAAAGACCTGGAAGCAATGCGTTCTTTCAATTCTCTTTGGGCAACAATCCAACTTTGTTTCATTTTGGGAAATTAATTTTATAGTTGTAAAAATAGTTAAATTATTGCGAAAAAATAAAAAAAGTGTTTTAAAATCATTTTTCTACGTCAAACAAAAACTTATTTGGGCTAACTAAATTCGTTTTTACAGCATACATAACAATTCCAGCTGTATTTTTTACGCCTAATTTTGCCATGATGTTTTTTCGGTGTGTGTTGATTGTGTGACTGCTCAAAAAAAGAATTTCTGCAATTTGAACATTTGTTTGACCTTCGGCAATTAATTTGATGATTTCATTTTCTCGCTCAGAAATCAAAACTGGTTCGCAGGTAAAAGCATCAAAGTCTAAATCATCAATATCAATATTCGCTGTTTGAATAGTTTCTAAAATTTGTCCACAGAAAAATTTGTTTCCCAATGCAGTTTCTTTAACAGAATCGATAATTTCGTGAATGTCACAGTCCTTTTTTACATATGATTTAACACCTCCACGTAAAGCTGAAACCAATGTTTGTGCACTTTGATCTGGAGTTATGGCCACAAAATTAACGGAAGGATAACTATTTAAAATCGAAGGAATCACCTCAATTGAAAAGCCCGGTGATGTATAATCAATCAAGACAATATCTGTGTCAAAATTCTTAATTAAATCTTTTAATTCGGCATTATCTTTAGCTTCTCCAACAATTTGAATTTCTTTTTGTGAGTTCAAGATTGTTCTTAAACCTAAACGTATCAATTGGTTGCTATCTGCTAAAATTAAGTTCACTTATTTAGATTTATTTTAAATAACAAAGCTACTCATTTATTTTAATTGTCATTAAAATTTTATATCAATTTACTAACTATTTTTCAAAAATCTATGTTATTGTTTTTCTGTTTGTTTCGCTTGTAAATTCCAATGATTAACAAAATCAATCCAATTCCAAAAACAAAGAAGTTATAAAAGGAAATTTTACCTATAATAAATAAGCTAAAAACAAACCAAAAAAAGGAAATTCCAAAAGCGATTATTGCTAAAATGAGTTCAGTATTCATTCCAACTGTATAATATTCGCTCGATTTTTTGTGTTTCGGATGATCTAAATCGTCGTTTGATGTTTCTAAATTTTCCATAAATAAGTTTTAATAATGCCCCAAAAGTGAAAATTTGTATCTAAATTAATTGTAGTCTTTCGTCTTATGTCTTCCAGTCTTCAGTCTAAAATATCGTAATACTGCACCACATAATTCTCAATCAAAGTTGAAAGAGTTAATTTTCCATTGTCATCAGATAACTTAACTTTTTCTTTTCCTTCAAAAGCTTTTTCGTTGAGTTTATTTCCTGTAGAATCAAAGATGTAAACGTTATTTTCGATTTCGTCAATAACTGCGATATACGTATTTCCATTTGTGCTTGTAATAACGTCAAAATTTTCAATTTCATTGATTGATGTCGCAAATTTTTGGGAAATTGTTCCATTTTCATTTAAAACAAAAATTGTATTTCGATCTTGGAAACAGATTAACGTTTCTTTTCCTCTGTAAATTTTCTTTAAATTTTTCACTGTCGAACTTGCGTGAATTGTGCTTTGATTTCCAGCTTGATCGTAGCGAATAATTCCTTTTTTTGTTTGTTCAAAATAATAAAAACCACTTGCATTTTTCAACTGAATGCGCTCTTTTGGTAAAGAAACAGATTTTTTCGTGTCTTTATTTCGATCAATGTCAATAATTTGAGTTTTTGAATCTCCACTCACTAAGGCTGTAAGAATTTTTCCATTTTTAAAAACATCAATTTCATTTTTAATGTTGGAACTTGATACTTTTAATTTCTTTAAAATCCGACCATTTTGATCTATTTGAACCAATTCATTTGTTGAATTTACAATTAAAAAATTAGTTTTTTTGTTCCATCGGTAATAAGAAATTGCATTGACTGATTTAATACTAACAGGAAATTCATTCACATTACTTCCTTGATTATTAAATAAATATATCTTTTCACTCGTATTAATCAAAAGCTGTAAACTGCCATTTTCGTTTAAATCGATTAATTTAGCTTTTCCAATTATTTGGCCTTCTAATTTTTGTTTCCAAAGTTGTTTTTTGTTTGATATCGCAATGATTTCATTTTGATTTGTTACACAAAAAACAAGAGTTCCATTTCCTAAAAATGTTTCAATCGTGCCAGCATAAGGAAAAGAATTATTTTCTGTTTTTGCTACTTTGTTTGTACCTGAGGCACCTGCAGCTTCAAGTTTGATTTCTGCGCCTTCAGTTTGATTATTAGCTGAATATAATTGTGTTTTAATTAATAAGTTTTTGTAAGAACTTAAACTAAATGTTTTACCTGAAATAGTATTTCTTTCCGAAACTTTTTTAGGCATTTTAAAGAAAATGGATTTCGCTTTTTCAGGATTTAAAGCTAAAGTATTTCCCAATTGATAATCTGCAATAATTTTTTCTAACACTTCTTTTCTTTCAGAAATGATGACTTTATCAGCCACTTTTCCAATGTAAAATCCTTTTGAAATATTCTTTGGAAAATTTTTTGTTAGTTGAATTCCAGTAAATTTATTATTCAAATTTTCCATCTGATTTCCTCCGTCTAATAAGCTTATAGGGTCAATAACTTTGTTGTAGTCACTCAATATGCACGCTGAATTTTGGTAGGTAAATTCAATCATTCCTTCATCCATCCATTGATACAGCGGACTTTTTTCCTTCACATAATTGGTGTTTAAAGCAAATTCTTTTTCTATAAAATGATAGTTTTCAACCTCAGAAGGAACAAATTGTGAAAATAAATCTTCATCATCCACTTTTTTTGATTTCAAAACAGGACCATATTTTGTTTGATAAGAAATGGTGCCATTTTCTTTGAAATAAATATTTGTTGATTTCAAAGGATTACTTAAATGGATGATACTTGCGCTCGCATTATTGTCCCAAAGTGGCCATTCTTTTTTAAGATTCTCCTTGTTTTTACTTTGAGGTACAGCTATTTTTGAAATCAATAAATGATTCTTTTTGAACGTACAAGATAAACCATTTTGAAGCGAAAAATGTTTTTCTGTTGGTAAGACAATTTTTATTCCTTTGGTATCAAAGTATTTTTGAATTCCTTTTTTTGTCCAAATATTTGGCGATTCGACTAATAAAATAGCACGTTTTTCAGAAACATAAAAACGTTCATTTGGAAAAACATTTTTTAAAAGTTGAGAAAAAATAGTGGTAATTTCTGGATTTATTTTGCACGATAATTCCTCTAAAAGTACTTCTGAAGAACGATTTATGATTAAAATTTCTCCATCTTTATCAGAAAAAATTGCCTGTGGACTAATGTTATCTTTTTGGTCTAGTAAATCATATCCGATGAAAACAATCCAAATTAATGAGATAACACTTAGAGTAAGTAAAAAAAAACGTGCAAACATGAAGAAAATTTACAGCAAAAATAAGCTTTTAGAAGGTGGTTTTTTGGAAGAAAAGTTTTATTAGTTAACAATTGCATGTTGAATCAAAATTCAATTTCCAATTGATTCAAATTTTTTAAGTGAAAAGATTTTCTATGAAATTCGCACAGACCATATTTTTTTATAGCAATTCTATGCTCTAAAGTTGCGTATGCTTTGTTCCGTTTCCAATTGTATTGTGGAAAATCAACAGCCAATTTATCCATAAATTCATCTCGATGCGTTTTTGCTAAAATCGATGCTGCTGCGATTGATTTAAAACGTCCATCTCCTTTGATGAAAGTTTGATGCGGAATTTCAAATTTGTGGAAACTATTCCCGTCAATTAAGACAAATTCT
Organism: Flavobacteriia bacterium; assembly: GCA_947490145.1. Lineage (GTDB taxonomy): Bacteria > Bacteroidota > Bacteroidia > Flavobacteriales_D > Crocinitomicaceae > M2408. Next base: position 11,744 of record CANLGD010000041.1, on the reverse strand, counting down.
GGTCTAATGTGCAGATTTAAAGCTGCTTGCTGCATTCCATAAATACTCGCATTTAGAATGTTGATTTCATCAATTAGTGCATGTGAAATAAATTGAACATTCCACGAAATGGCTTCTTTCTCAATTATTTCTCTTAAAATGGCTCTACTTTTTTCTGTAGTTTTTTTTGAGTCATCCAATAATTTATGGTGAAAATCTTTAGGTAAAATAACCGCTGCAGCAACAACAGGACCAGCTAAGCAACCTCTTCCTGCTTCATCACAGCCTGCTTCAATTAAATTTTCGTTAAAAAATGAAAGTAAATTTCCCATGTTGAAAAAAAAGCTTATCTTCGTGTAAATATTAGTAGCAAAATAATTCTAAAACTTAAAATTATCATTATGAAAACATTATTTTTTATTTTCTTATTTCTTTCAACTTTCTCTTTTAGTCAAGATAAAGTTTTTTTGGCAAAAGTAGAAAAATCAACTGAATTTACCGAAAATAAAACAAAGGGAGAATTTAATTTTCTTTTTCCTAAACAAATTACGCAAGAGCAAATTGATTTGAATGCAACGTATTATAAGTCGTTTTTCACAGTTTCTTACGATGAAAAAAAGCAAAATGTAAAAATCAAAATGATCACAAACGATGAAAAAAGTCGTCACGTTTTAGTTCGCTTTTTTATAACTTCAAAAATATCTCAAATTGATATGGATGGAAAAAGTTATAAAGTAGATGAATTTTATCAAAAACACATAAAATAATGAAAGGTATAATTGTCATTAGTGCTTTGACATTATCTCTGGGTTTAATAGCTTCATGTTCCTCAGTAAAGAAAAATGATGTTGAAAAAGAAATGATTGCATATGGTCCTACAAAAGTAGATGAAACAAAAGCAATTTCTGTAAATCAATTTCTTGCACAAATGGAAGGCAAAGTTGGGGAAAATGAATTTACACTTGACGCCCAAATTGCTCAAGTATGCTCAAAAGCTGGTTGTTGGATAAATATAAAAAAACCAGATGGTAAAACATTTATGGTCCGTTTCAAAGATCATTTTACAATTCCAACCAAAACCTTAGTTGGAACGCAAGCTTACCTGCATGGAGTTGCCTATTGGGATACAATTCCTGCAGATTTATTGCAACATTTTGCTGAGGACGCAGGGAAATCTCCAGAAGAAATAGCAAAAATTACAGAACCTAGTTTTGAATTAGCTTTTCAAGCAGATGGAATAACTTTTGAAAAAACAAAGAAAAAATAAGATAAAATTTATCATTCTCTTGTTTTATACTAGTAGTGAAAAGTATGTTTTTTTGATTACTTTCAATATTTTAGAAATAATCATCTGTTAATCAGATACATAGTTCTTAACTATGACAATTTTGTAAGATTTAAATTTTTTAGCCAAATATTCAATATGTTCGCAACTAAATCGATTTTATTCATTGAAATGGCTAGTTTACTCATTCAACTGGTTTTATTCAAACTATTTTTTTCACTTGAATCGAATATGTTCTAACTTTGTGCTATGTAAATTGGGAAGTTTTATTCGTTTTCAAGTTAAAAGTGTCAAAATTGAATAAAATTTTCTTAAAACTTTCTAAATAATTAGATATGAAAAAAAATATTGTATTAATACTTTTTTTAAATTTTTGGCTCATAAGCTTTTCACAATTGAAGTATTTAAACTTTGAAGATGATAAGGTCTCTTTTGTTTTAAAAACTACAAATTTAAGTCCTCAAAATGCAACTTCTGCGCTTACTTTGCTCGAGTCTGATTCTTTGAATTCAGATTTTAACCTTGTAGATTCAGTAAGTATTTCTTTTCTGCACAAATTAACAGATTACAAAAAATTAAATCAAATTGAAAATGAATTGCAAAATGTTGTAAATGAATTTGGTGCTAAAATTAAATTTTACAATATAGGAAATATTAAAAATGTTTTAGATCTTTACAAAGTCGGTGTTCTTTCTGTTTTTGTGTCAGATCTTGAGACAGCAGAGAAAGAAAATTCGCTAGAAAATTTCATGCTCAATGAAAGTAAATTTTACTTAGTGAACGCAGACTCTGAGCAACATCATGTATATATTGTTTACGATTTAACATTAAGTAAAGAACTGGTAATTGACATTCTTAGGTCTCAAGGAAAAAAAGTGATCGATCAAGAAGATTTTAAAAAGTATTATCCATTATGAAAAAAATAAACTTATTTTTAGTTTTTGTAGTTACTGTAATTACTAATTTAACTTTTGGGCAGGCTCCTGGTGCAGCTTGTTCAACTGCAGCGACTATAACTCTGACTTCTGGTGCGGGTTGTACTACTGGAACAACAGGTCCAACTGATGTAACTGTAACTGACCCAAGTTATTCTGGTGGTCTTTGTACAATTGGAGCTTCAAGAGATGGTTGGTATAAATTTACGGCTTCTAGCACTTCTCACACTGTTACCTGTAAATCGAGTGGAAGACAACTGGCTGTTGTTGTTTACAGCGGAATTTGTACTTCTTTAACTGAAATAGGTTGTTCAAATACAATGTTAACGGCTGGTGCCCAAACAGAAACAGTTGCGCTTACAGGTCTAACAGCTGGTGAATTATATTACATTAGAATAATAAATGAAGTAACAGGCGCTATGTCAATGTCAAACAATCAAGGTGTTTGTATTTCTATACCAGTAGTTCAGGCCGGCTGTGCAAGTGCTACGGCACTTCCTTGCGGAACCTCTGCACTTGCAGGAACTACTGCTGGTACCTCTGGTGCGGCGCATGGAATTCCAACAACTTCAACAAGTAATTTTGGTCAATGGTATACTTTTGTTGGTGACGGATCTTCAACTACCATATCAACAACAGCCGATGCTTCATTTAATCATGAAATTACAATTGCATCTGGTTCTTGTGGGTCTTTGAGTTTTGTAAATTCTTATGATGCTGCTGGAACTGGAGGAACTGAAACAACGGGCGCTTTTACGGCTGCTTTAGGTGTAACATATTACGTCTATGTTGCCTATAATTTGGCATCTGGTACGTCTGCAAATACTGGTCCTTTTACTATTTCAAGGACATGTTGCACACCTCCAACTGCAGCCAATGCAGGTTCGGATATTACTGTTGCAAATTGTGTCACAACGGCCACCTTGGCTGGAAACACAATTACAACAGGTACTGGTACTTGGTCACTTATTTCTGGAATAGCTACAATAACTGCACCGAGTTCGCCAACTTCTGGTGTTACAGGTTTGGCTGCTAATGGCTTAGCCACTCTAAGATGGACTAGTTCTAATACTGGTTGCACAAGTTCTTCAGATGATGTAATTATCGTTACGTCCTGTCCACCTCCAAATGCTACTTGCGCGAGTGCTGCAACTTTAGCTTGTGGTTCTGGAATAATAAGTGGTACCACAATGGGCACATCCTCAATAGCAAATGTTACTGGATGCGCAAATCAAAATAATTACGGTGTTTGGTACACTTTTGTGGGAGATGGTCAAACAACAACAATAACAACAAATCCTTCATTTGATATTCTATTGTCAGTTGCTACAGCAAGCTCTTGTTCAGGGCCTTTTACAAATATTGTTTGTACTGATGTATCTCCAGAAACAGCTACTTTTACAACAATAAATGGCACAACTTACTATGTTTATGTTGCAGGTAATGGCACTGGTAACACGACAGGAAATTTTACAATTTCAAGAACATGTTGCTCATTACCAACTACTTCAAACGCAGGTCCAGATCAAACTTTAGCTAATTGCGCAACTTCAGCGACACTTGCAGGAAATACCCCTGCAGTTGGTACCGGAACATGGACGTGTCAGTCAGGATGCGCAGGAGTAACAATTACAAATCCAAGTTCACCAAGCACAACGGTAACAGGACTTTTTAACGGTATAAGTACCTTTAGGTGGCAAATTGCAACTGCAACTTGTGGAAGTTCTGATGATAATGTGGCTATTGTTGCTTCTTGCCCACCTTTAAATGCGACTTGTGCAACGGCAACTACTTTACCATGTAATGCAGGAGCAATAAATGGAACTACAATTGGAACTGCAGCAATAGCTCACGGAACGGGGTGCACTGATATTAATAATTACGGTGTTTGGTATACGTTTGTCGGCGATGGTCAATTAACAACAATTGTTACAAATCCCGCATTTGATATTAAACTGTCAGTTGCAACTGGTAGCTGTGGCTCACTGACAAATATTATTTGTATAGAATCCTCACCCTCTCCAGAAACTGCAACGTTTACAACGATTTCAGGAACTACTTATTATGTATATGTGGCAGGCTATTCTGCTGGAGGCACTGGCACGACAACTGGAAATTTTACCATTAGAAGAACGTGTTGCATCCCTTCAACTGTTGCCACTGCAGGGCCTGACATTCTGAATAATAATTTAACAACTGCGACTTTAGCAGGAAATACTGTAGCAGTTGGAACTGGTACATGGACTAAAATTTCCGGTCCTGGTACGATTTCTTCACCTTCATCTCCAACTTCTGCGGTTACAGGACTAACTTGTGGCACTACAACTGTTTTTAGATGGACAATTACCAACGCTTGTTCAACCACTTTTGATGAAGTTAATGTTGCAAATATTTGCGGAGGTCCAACAAATCAAGTTTGCGCGGGTGCTGTAAATTTACCATGTGGAACTACAAATATGGCAGGAACGACCGTTGGAACATCCAACCTAACAAATGGTCAGTCTTGTACAATGAGTAATTATGGTGTTTGGTACACTTTTGTTGGTGACGGAAATCTGAATACAATTACTGTAACTGGTGCAATTGATATTGAAATGTCCATTTCTAGTTCTCCCACAGCGTGCGGTACATTGACAAGCGTAACTTGTCAGGATTTAACTGACGCTGGTGTTGCAGAAACCTATTCTTTTGTTTCAACTACAGGGCTTAATTATTACGTTTATGTGGCACATTACATTTCAGGAAGCACAACAACGGGTACATTTACCATTTCAAGAGAATGTTTCTCTTGTCCAGCCTCTTTGGGTGCAGGAAATGTGAACCTAGCACCAACTGATTTTCCATATAGTGTAGCTGGCCATACGACAACGGGTGCTGGGAATAATTTAACTGCTGCTAATATGGATGTCTGCGGTGACGATTCCTATTTTTCAGGAGAAGATAAACTATACATTTTTACTCCAACAACATCAGGGAATATTACTGTAACTTTAAATTCGGGCTCACAAGGTTCCTCTTTAAAATTATTTAGTGGTTGTCCTTTCTCCGGAACTTGTGTTGCATTCAGCGAAAATACTGGAAATGGTGTTAGAACATTTTGTGTTGGAGTTACAGCCGGAACAACTTACTATTTGTCTGTTGACTCTTATAGTTTATATGTAAGTTCAATACCTTCCTACACCTTAGATATTACAGCTCCTTCTGCTGGTCAGACGAATGATTTACCATGTAATGCCATAACAATTACAAATGGAGGATCAATTTATGGTAATAATGAGTGTACAAACGCTGTATCTGAACCCGGAGCTGCTTCCTGTTGGACAACTGGAAATATAAATTCTGTTTGGTTTAAATTCCAAGCCACATCAACTTCCATGTATTTGCAGACAACTTTAGTTACAATACCTTCAACGCAGATTGCTGTCTATACAGGTTCATGCTCATCACTAACTCAAGTTTCTGGCATGTGTAATGAAGATGCGCCTGCTTCAGGATGTATTGGTTCTGCAACCCAAAATTCTATTTTAGATATGACCACTTTATCAGTTGGTACATGGTATTATGTTAGAGTGGATGGTGATAATAATGACCAAGGTGCTTTTAATATCATATTAAACGATGGGACTTCAATTACAACCAATGATCCTATTTTAGGTCAAGATTGTTTAAGTCCAGTGCCTATTTGTTCTAATTTGGTTTCAGTTCCAAATCCGAGTTATGCAGGTACTGGAAATATATGTGATTTTACGGGAACAAATAATTGCACCAGTGGTGAAAGAAATTCAGTTTGGTATACTTTTGAAATTGCGACAACAGGAAGTTTAAATTACACGATTTTTCCAAATGATGCAACTAATTCTTCCAATGGCGCAGAAACTGATTATGACTTTCTATTATGGAAGATTGGAAATGCTGATGGAACGTCAAATACATCCTGCGCAACATTAAATGCTGCAGCTCCTGCTTCATGTAATTATGGTGCTGCTGGAATTACCGGTATTGCTCCTGGTGGAAATGCTCCAGCTCCAATTAATAATTATTTTGACGCCGCATTTCAGCCCACACTAGCTGTTACAGCTGGTGAGATATATATTTTAGTTATTCAAAATTTTGAAACAACCGCTTCTGGATTTGATCTTAATTTTTCAACATCAACAGCTGGAACGATTGATAATACTCCAAATACGATTTATTGGAATGGTTCAGCAAATACTTCATTTACAAATTCCCTAAATTATGGAAATTGTGGAGTTGTGCCAGATTGCGGAACAAACGTTGTGGTTAGTTCAGCAGCAAACCAACCATCAATTACAGGAACAACAAATTATTGCCGCGATTTGACAATAAATGCAGGTGCAACTTTAACAATGGCGGCAAGTTCTACGCTTTATATTTGTGGGAATTTGACAAATTACGGGACTATTATTTGTCCAGTTTCATCTACGATCGTTTTTGTAGATGGATCTAATACAACACAGACAATCACAGGGAATTTCAGTGCAAATGGAACATCCAATAAATTTGGAAATCTGACGGTAACTAAAGCTGCTGGAAGTGTAATTATGAATTCAAATATAAATGTTGGTGGAACGTTCACAACATCAAACGCTACGAGTGTTTTTGATATAAATGGACGTTACATGAAAGTTGCAGGTAATTTCTACAATAACAATGGCGGAACAACCTTTACAGGAACAGGAACATTGAGTACAGTTGAATTTAATGGAATTGGTTCGCAAAATTACAATCAAGGTTCATCAGTTTTAAATCTAAATTTTGTAAAAATTAATAATACTGGTGGCATCACTAATGGAGTTCAACTTCAAACAGATATGAACATCAAAGCGACAACTGGAACTTTAGATTTAACTATCGGTACGATAACAACGACAGGAACTTCAACAACAACTGGATTTAAAGTATTTGTGAAAAATATAACTCCTTCATGCGTAACCATAGGAAATCCATCTAGTTTTGTTTTAGGTAACTTGAGAAGAAATATTACAACATCTGGAGATTATAATTGGCCCGTTGGCAATGCTGCAATGGGATACGAAAGAGCTAGAACTATATTTAGTGTGACTGCCGGGATGACTTATATAGATTCAAGATTTGATGCTTGGCCAATGGCTTGCACGCAAGCAGGAACAGAATGTGGTGTAACTTGGGATCAACCAACACAAAATAATGGTTTTTGGACTATGATTCCAAGCGGTGGAACTTGTACGTATGATTGTACTTTATATTCCAGAGGGGCAACAAACACAGCAGGTATGTCCGCCTGGACTATTATAAAAAGAGAGCATACAAGCGCCATAGCAAATGATTTATGGCTGTTAAATGGAACATGTGCTATTTCATCAGTAAATCAGGTAACTAGAACAGGAATGACTAATTTCTCTTTCTTAGGAGTTGATCAATCATTGACACCATTGCCAATAGAATTGACGAGTTTTAGTGGTAAAAATGAAGAAGTTTATAATGTGTTAGAATGGTCAACTGCTTCAGAAAGAGACAATGATTATTTTACAGTAGAGAAATCTAATAATGGTTATGATTTTACATTCTTGGCAGAAATTGATGGTTCAGGTAATTCAACTGTAGAGCAAAATTATTCAACAATTGATAACAATCCGTATAGTGATATTACATATTATAGATTGAAACAAACCGATTTTAATGGTTTTGAAACCTATTCAAGTACAATTTCAATATCTAATATTTTAGGGGATGCTTATGTTTCAAATTTGTACCCAAATCCAACGACACAAAATGTGAGTTTTGATTTTTCATCTCCAGCACAGGGATCTATTTATGTCCATATTTATGATATTGAGGGTCGAATAATTTCTACAAGCAATTATTCAGTCAATAAAGGAAGTAACAACATTGATTTAGAAATGGTAGAGCTTGCAAAAGGGATTTATAACATTGAAGTTAAGTTTGATAAAATAAATTATATCAATCATCAAAGAGTTATTAAGCAATAATACTCAGTTTTACTTATAAATGGCTATCAAATTTTTGATAGCCATTTTTGTTAAAACACAGATATTGAATAAATCTTAATAATCAATTCGTAACAATTCATGAGCTATTTTTAATTTTTCATTCTATACTTCACATTCTCCATTATAAAATTTTCACTATCTTTGTATCTTAATTTTTAACAATCATGATAAAAGTAACTCTTCCTGACGGATCAGTTCGTGAATACCAACAAGGAGCTTCCGCCATGGATGTCGCTATGAGTATTTCCGAAGGTTTGGCTAGAAACGTATTAGCCGCGAAAGTAAATAACGAAGTTGTTGATGCAACACGAACATTACCAGGCGATTGTACGATGAGTTTATTGACATGGAATGAGCTTGAAGGGAAGTCTACGATGTGGCATTCTTCGGCGCATTTGATGGCTGAAGCGATTGAATTTTTCTATCCAGGTGTGAAATTAGCTATTGGTCCAGCTGTGAAAAATGGTTTCTATTATGATGTTGATTTCTTAGATTATACAATTAAAGAAGAAGATTTAGAGAAAATCGAAGTAAAAATGAAAGAATTAGCGAAAGAAAAGCTAGTTTTTGTTCGAAAAGAAATTTCTAAAGCGGATGCAATTTCTTTTTTTAAAGAAAAAGAAGATCCTTATAAATTAGAACTTCTTGAAAATTTAGAAGACGGTTCCATTACATTTTATACACAAGGAAATTTCACGGATTTATGCCGTGGTCCACACATTCCTAATACAGGATTTATTAAAGCTGTTAAATTAACATCCATCGCAGGTGCTTACTGGCGTGGAGATGAAAAAAATAAACAGTTAACACGTATTTATGGAATTACATTTCCTAAACAAGCTGAACTGGCAGAATATTTAGAAAAACTAGAAGAAGCAAAAAAACGTGATCACCGAAAATTAGGAAAGGAATTAGAATTATTTACTTTTTCTCAAAGAGTGGGCCAGGGTTTACCAATGTGGTTGCCTAAAGGTGCTGCCCTGCGTGAGCGTTTGGAAAATTTCTTGAAAAAAGCACAGAAGAAAGCAGGTTATGATCAAGTAATCACTCCACACATTGGAAGTAAAGAATTATATGTTTGTTCAGGACATTACGAAAAATATGGGGCAGATTCATTTCAACCAATCAAAACTCCTGATGAAAATGAAGAGTTCTTACTAAAACCGATGAATTGTCCTCACCATTGTGAGATTTTCAAGTCAAAACCACGTTCTTACAAAGATTTACCAGCGCGTTTTGCAGAGTTTGGAACAGTTTACCGTTACGAGCAGTCAGGAGAATTACATGGTTTAACACGAGTTAGAGGATTTACGCAAGATGATGCACACATTTTTTGTATGCAAGATCAAGTAAAGGATGAATTTAAAAAGGTGATTGACATTGTGTTATATGTTTTGAAAACATTAAATTTTCAAAATTTTAAGGCACAAATTTCTTTAAGAGACCCAAACAATCCATCAAAATATATTGGTTCTGATGAGAATTGGGAAAAAGCGGAAAATGCAATTATTGAGGCGTCAGCTGAAAAAAATCTGAATACATATATTGAATACGGTGAAGCAGCTTTTTATGGTCCAAAATTGGATTTTATGGTAGAAGATGCTTTGGGGAGAGAATGGCAATTAGGAACAATTCAGGTAGATTATAATTTGCCAGAGCGATTTGAATTAGAATATACTGGTGCTGATAATCAGAAACATAGGCCAGTAATGATTCACCGTGCACCTTTTGGCTCAATGGAGCGATTTGTGGCGGTTTTACTAGAACATTGTGGAGGAGATTTTCCATTATGGCTTGCAATTGAGCAGGTTGCAATATTACCAATTAGTGAAAAATACAACGAATATGCAGAAAAAGTTTCAGAATTGCTAAATAATTCCGATATTCGCGGATTCGTTGACGACCGAAATGAAAAAATTGGTAAGAAGATCCGTGATGCAGAATTGAAAAAAATTCCTTTTATGTTGATAATAGGGGAGAAAGAGGAAGCAAACGGAGAAGTTTCAGTAAGACAAAGACTACAAGGCGACTTAGGTGCAATGTCAATTGAAGATTTTACAAAACACATTAATCAAGCGGTTGAAGACGAACTAGCTATCAATGCTTAATATATTAAATGAGAAAAGAACCAAGAAAAAGATTTCAGCCAAAAGAAGAAACTGAAGTACACCGTATCAATGGTAAAATTACTGCTCGAGAAATTCGTTTGGTAAATGAAGGTGAAGAACCTAGAGTGATTTCAACTTCAGAAGCTATTAAATTGGCTGAAGAACAAGAATTGGATTTGGTAGAAATTTCGCCAAATGCAGTGCCACCGGTTTGTAAAATTATGGATTACCGTAAATTTTTATATAACCAAAAGAAGAAAACAAAAGAATTAAAAGCAAAACAAAGTAAAGTCGTAATCAAAGAAATTCGTTTCGGACCAAATACCGATGACCATGATTTCAATTTTAAATTAGTGCATGCCAAAAAATTCTTGGAAGAAGGAAGTAAAGTAAAAGCTTACGTATTTTTCCGTGGAAGAACAATTGTGTTTAAAGACAGAGGAGAATTATTATTATTGAAATTTGCCCAAGAATTAGCAGAAATAGGTACATTAGAATCTATGCCAAAATTGGAAGGTAAACGAATGATAATTATGTTGAACTCGAAAAAAAAGTAATGATTTATAAGTGATGGGTTTTGAGTTGCGCGTCCACTCATAATTCATAATTCATAATTAATAAAGATGTTATAGAGCAAACCTTAAAAACGAAGAGAAATGCCAAAAATGAAAACTAGATCTAGTGCAAAGAAGAGATTCACTGTAACTGGAAGTGGTAAAATCAAAAGAAAACACGCTTTCAAAAGCCACATTCTTACCAAAAAAACAAAAAAACAAAAGAGAAATTTAACGCATGCAGGTTTGGTTCACCAATCTGATTTGTCAAGTATAAAAACTCAATTGTGTATCTAAGTTTTTCGGGTATTAAAAAAATCTAATTTTTAGAAACCCTTTAGATTAATTTAGATTAAAAAAAATGTTTGAAAATAGTTTCAAACAGGTTTAGTGTTAACCCGGTAATGAGTACATAAGATTAGCTTTAGCTGACACTCCTTATCAAAAAACTTAAAAATTATGCCAAGATCGGTAAATCACGTTGCTTCTAGAGCTCGAAGAAAGAACTTTATGAAGCTTGCCAAAGGTTACTTTGGAAGAAGAAAAAATGTTTGGACAGTTGCTAAAAATGCAATTGAAAAAGGATTAAATTACGCATACGAAGGTCGTAAGCAAAAGAAAAGAAATTTCCGTTCTTTATGGATCGCTCGTATTAACGCGGGTGCTCGTCAACACGGAATGAGCTATTCTCAATTCATGGGTGCTATCCACAAAAGTGGAATTGAATTGAACCGTAAAGTTCTTGCTGATTTAGCAATGAACCAACCGGAAGCATTCAAAGCAATTGTGGAAACAATTAAAAAATAATTAAGTAACCTTAGGGAACTCTATACAGCTTAAGCCATTCACAAAGTGAATGGCTTTTTTGTTTT
>CANLGD010000040.1 GCA_947490145.1 Flavobacteriia bacterium | reverse complement strand
TTGAAAGGTAGATGCGTTTTCAAGCACTAGAACTTAGCCAAAGGCGGTCTCAGCGAAGCTACTTTTGGTTCTTTTTGGCAACTTAGCGAAGCGATCTCATGAACTTGTGAATAATGAAAAAGAACAAAAATTAGATTTCAGTATTAAATTCAGTTTTAGTTGTAGATATGGGTGTAATCAATTAATTTTTACAAAGTTTTTCGTTGCTCAAACATCGCTGCAAAAACCTGTAAATGACATAAATTTAATGGATTGATGGCGAACATGGAAACAATGGTTTAGGGGTGGCTCGTGAAAAATTTAAAAACATTTATCAAACTGTTTTGCGGGGAATGCAAGTTAACCAATTGAGGTTTACACGTGTCTGGATAGTTAATTTTTTCTCCTGAAATTGCTGCAGATTCAAAAGAAGTTCTGATAAATGCAAAATTAGGGAAAATTGTTTCAGAAATTTCTACTCCTTTGGATCACAATTATGAGGATTTAGAACATTTCAACTTTGCGTGTGCAAATAACCATTTTTTCTTATTTGTCAAAAAAGAAAGAACTTGGTTACGGTTTAATATATTTTAATTGGAAATAAGACTGCAAGACTTAAGTCGAAAGAATTCGATTAATGCAGGTGCAGAATTTAATTTGAATAGACTCAACAATAAAGAGCTCAGAAGTCAAGACTTTGGTTTTTGCAAGGATAAAAATTTTGATTCTAATACAATCAAGTCTTAACTTTTGATTCTTAATATCTTAATTTCTAAAAAACTCTGAAAGTAAAATTCCTGTTGCGACTGAAACATTCAATGATTCTGCTTCTCCAAATTTTGGAATCGTAATTTTATCACTTACAAGATTTTCAATTTCTTTTGAAATGCCATTTCCTTCATTTCCTAAAATTAAAATTCCTTTTGGTGCACGTGCTTTTTGATAAATGGATTCTCCATCCAAAAAGGCTCCGTAAACAGGAAGGTTTTTTGATTCAATGAATTTGCTCAAATCTTGATACATTAAATTTATTCTAAAAATTGAACCCATTGTTGCTTGAACAACTTTAGGATTAAAACAATCTGCTGTATTTTTTGAGCAAACGATATTTTTTACACCAAACCAATCTGCTAATCGAATAATTGTCCCTAAATTCCCTGGATCTTGAATTTCATCTAAAGCTAAATAAAATTCATTCCTAGAATTAATATTTTCTTTTAAATCCCATTTTTTACAAACAATTAAAACTTTATTTGGAGTTTTTAAGGTGGAAATTTGACTTAATTCTTTTTCGGTTATTTTTTCAAATTTTTCAATGATTTTATTTTCCTCAATAAATTCATTTGTCCCATAAATTTGTTCAATACATTCGGGCTTCAAACGGATTAATTCCAATGACATTTTTTCTCCTTCAACAAGAAATAAATTGCTTTCATCTCTGAATTTTTTAAAATGTAATGATTTTATTAGTTTTATTCTATTTTTAGAAAGCATTGGTACCTTGTTTTTTACTATTTTTGTTTTTTACGAAAAATTATGACTTAATTCCTGATTTTGTAATTATTTTTGTTCAAATTAGTAAATGAAAAAATTCAAACTTACATATTTTATCTCATTCAGCATAATTCTTGTTTTAATTTCCTGTAATTTAACAAGAAATGTTCCGAATGGAAGTTATTTAGTTGATAAAAACAAAGTTATTTTTGCTGATGAAAAATTGAATATTGATGATGTGACTTTAATAATTCGTCAGCAACCAAACAATAAATCTTTTGGTTTTCGGATGAAATTATATTTATTCAATTCAATAGACTCAGCAAAAGTGATGAAAAGTAGGTATAAACAATATGCCAAAATTTCCAAGAAATATAAAAAGAAAAAAGCGAAGCAGGATCGAATTAATACAAAAAGAATTGAAATAGCAAAGTCAAATGGTGATTCGCTATACACTGAGCGAATTATTCCTTTTGATACGAATGATCGAAAACTTTCATGGAGAGAATGGATAAAATTTAAAAGAGGTGAAAAACCAGTCATCTTTGACACAACTGCCTACAAAAAAACTGTTGAGCAACTGAATGCATATTTGAAGAAAAAAGGATATTACTATGGTAATGTTGTTTCCTCCTATTCGGATAATGTAAAAGATCCTAAAAAACGAGAAATAACCTACACAATTTATTCTGGAAAAGTTTATACGATCGACTCTTTAAAAATTGAATGCGAAAATCAAAGTATAAAAGGAAACTATGAAAGGTATTTAAGAAAGCAAATTTACAATCCAATTGTTGGTGAAAAATTTGACACAGATTATCTCGATAATCACCGATACTTGGTTGCTAAATACATGAGGGATAGATCTTTTTATGGTTTTAGTCCTTCAAATATTACTTTTGAAGCTGATACAAATAATAGTTTAAGTGACATGAAAATTACTTTATTTATTAAATTTAGTGACCGACAAATAAAAAATGAAGGAAGTGAAGAAATTATGACAATTCCATTTAAAACAACCTACGTTCAAAATGTCTATTTTCACTTAATAGATACTTCTTATGTGAAGGGAAGTTTTAAAAAGAATTTGGATAAATTGGATTTAAATATTTATGAGTCTCAAACCTCTTCATTTCTAAGAAATTTAGATACGCTTGAATATCGACAAATTTTATATACAAAGCACGATGTTAAAAAGAAGAAAAAAGACGGCATTGTAATAACAACAGAAATGCTCAACCCTTGGCGTTTTGCCACAATTTACTACAACGAAAAACCAGCGCTAAAGCCAGCAATGTTAGAGCTTCAGAATTATTTGGAAAACGAAAATACTTACAAAGATTATTACATTGATAGGTCTTATAGCAGAATGATGCAATTGGATGTTTTTCAGACTATAAAAACTGATATTGTCGAAATTAAAGGAACAGATTCAATTGCTGTGCATTATTATTTAGTGCCATCGAAGAAACAAAGTTTTAATGTTGAACCAAGATTCACCAATTCAAATGGTTTTCTAGGTTTAGCGGCCTCATTAAATTATAACAACAAAAATTTATTTCGTGGGTCTGAAAAATTCACTGTCAGTTTTAGTGGAGGATTTGAATCTCAGCCACCAATTTTTGACGAAAATTTAGATGGCTCAAAAATTAAAAGTGCAAGTAGAAGTTTTAATACATTTGAAATTGGTCCGTCTGTAAAATTAGATTTACCTGGTTTGTTTTTGCTTCGGAAAGCTACTAAATTGTCAAAAAGACATCGACCGAGAACCGTTTTGTCGACAGCTTACAACTTACAAAAACGAACAGATTTTACGCGCAAAGTATTTCAATTGAATTATTTGTGGAAATTTTACGTAGAGAAAACGCAAGTTATTCAATTTGGATTTCCTGCAGCTTCAATTAAATTTGTCCAAATCGATCCATCAGTTTCGTTTCAAGAAAAATTAGATGCAAACAATGATTTGTTTTTAAGAAATGCATACAGCGATCAATTTATTTGGGAAGATTTTAAATTAATGTACGAATACAATAATAAATCGGCCGAAAATAAGAAAAAATTAAATTTAGTTTACAATGCATCTTTTTCTTCAGCTGGTTTTTTGTTGAGTAAAATTGGATTAAAAGATACAACTGCAACGGGACAAAATAAAATTTTTGGAGTTGGCTTTTCTCAATTTTTAAGACTTGATAACGATATTATTTTAGGTTTACCTTTATCCAAGAAAACATCCGTTCACGCAAGAGCTTCAGGTGGATTTGGTGTTCCTTTGGGAGATAATACTTTTTCTTTACCCTATGATTACAGTTTTTTCGCTGGTGGATCAAATGATAACAGAGGGTGGAAAGCAAGGGCTTTAGGACCAGGGTCTTACAAGTATTACTTAGATAAAAATAGGACAGCGACACAAATTGGAGATATCCGTCTCGGAGTTTTTGGTGAGTTAAGATATTCATTATCATCCACTTTTAAAACAGTTTTATTTGCTGATGCGGGTAATATTTGGACTTATAATTACGATTTAAACAGAGTTGGTAGCCAGTTTTCAAAAAATTTCTACAAAGAAATCGCTCTAACATTAGGGACAGGTTTAAGAATGGATTTAAGCTTTTTTGTTGTGAGACTTGATATCGGTTTCCCAGTTACAAACCCAGCTTTGCCAAGCGGTGAAAAATGGATTTTTCAAAAACATCCTAAATTTATCCAAGAGGGAATTGATGTTTATGGAATTGAAAATTACAGAGCAGAAATGCCAAAACCATTTATTCCAGTTTTTAGTTTTGGGATTGGTTATCCGTTTTAGAGATTTTTTTAAAAATTCAATTTTTGAGTTCTTTAATTTCCTAAAATTTACTATTTTTGTAACCTAAATTAAATTTATAAACATGTCTCATAACATCAAACCTGGAGTTGCTACAGGAGATCAAGTTCAAGAAATTTTTAGATACGCAAAAGAAAAAGGTTTTGCCTTACCTGCGGTAAACGTAACGGGTTCAAGCACAGTAAACGCTGTAATGGAAACTGCAGCTAAGTTAAAAGCACCTGTTATTATTCAATTTTCTAATGGTGGAGCGCATTTTAACGCAGGAAAAAGTCTGTCAAATGAAAATGAAAGAGCTGCCATTGCAGGCGCTATTTCGGGTGCAAAACACATTCATGAATTAGCTGAACTTTATGGCGCAACAGTAATTTTACATACTGATCACGCAGCGAAAAAATTATTGCCTTGGATTGACGGCTTGTTGGATGCTAGTGAAAAATTCTTTTTAGAAACTGGAAAGTCTTTGTACTCCTCTCATATGATTGATTTGTCTGAAGAACCAATTGAAGAAAATATCGAAATTTGCAAAAAATATTTACAAAGAATGTCAAAAATCGGCATGACTTTAGAGATTGAATTAGGAATTACGGGAGGTGAAGAGGATGGTGTTGATAATTCAGATGTTGATAGTTCAAAATTATACACTCAGCCTTCAGAAGTTGCTTATGCTTATGAGGAATTAATGAAAATTAGCCCACGTTTTACAATTGCAGCAGCCTTTGGAAATGTTCATGGAGTTTACAAGCCAGGAAATGTGAAATTAACGCCAAAAATCTTAAAAAATTCGCAAGATTTTGTGCAAGAAAAATACAAAACTGAAGCAAATCCTGTAGATTTTGTTTTTCACGGTGGATCAGGTTCAACTGTTGAAGAAATCAGAGAGGGAATTTCTTACGGAGTGATTAAAATGAATTTAGATACAGATTTGCAATTTGCTTATGCGGAAGGAGTTCGTGATTACATGGTTTCAAACTACGATTATTTGAAAACGCAAATCGGAAATCCAGACGGAGACGATCAGCCAAACAAAAAATATTACGATCCAAGAAAATGGGTGCGTGAGGGTGAATTAACTTTTGTAAAAAGATTAACTCAAGCCTTTGAAGACTTAAAAAATGTAAATACTTTATAAATAGTTATGAATGTTGAATTATGAATTATTCTTAGATACAATTAATTCATAATTCGTAATTCATAACTCATAATTGAAAAATATGAGTTGGTTTAAAAGAAATAAAGAAGGAATCACAACTTCTACAAAAGAGAAAAAAGAAACACCAGAAGGATTGTGGCACAAATGCAGTAATTGCAAAACTGTTTTTACACAAGCAGACTTTGAAAAAAATGCTTTTGTTTGCGACAGATGTTCTCATCATGAAAAAATTGGCTCAGAAGAATATTTTCAAATTCTTTTTGATGATGGAAAATACACTGAATTAGATGCAAAATTATCTTCAGGTGATCCATTAAAATTCACTGATACGAAAAATTATGTTGATCGTGTAAAAGCAACACAGAAAAGCACGGGTTTATCAGATGCCATTAGAACTGCTTATGGAAAAACAGATGGAATGGATTTTGTTGTTGCAGCAATGGATTTTAGCTTTATTGGTGGTTCTTTGGGTTCAGTGATGGGAGAAAAAATTTCTCGTGCTATTGACAAAGCAATCGAATTAAAAGCACCATTCATGATTATTTCTAAGTCTGGCGGTGCGAGAATGATGGAAGCTGGTTACTCTCTGATGCAAATGGCTAAAGTTAGCGGTAAATTAGGAGTTCTAGCAGAACATAAATTACCATATATTTCATTCTTAACCGATCCAACGACCGGAGGGGTAACAGCTTCTTTCGCAATGCTTGGAGATTTGAACATAGCAGAACCAAACGCCTTGATTGCTTTTGCAGGTCCACGTGTTGTAAAAGAAACAATAGGCAGAGATTTGCCAGAAGGATTTCAAACATCAGAATTTGTTTTAGAACATGGTTTTTTAGATTATATTGTGGAAAGAACTGAACTAAAAGCAAAAATAGCTCATACTTTAAAATTATTATTAAATTAAAGTTATTTATTGTATATGATTAATTAATGACGTAACTACAGTAAATAATTTTTCATTCTTCACTTTTCATTCTTCACTTTTTGGTTTATAAATCCCTCTTAGAAAAAAATTCGTTAGAATTAATTCAAATTAAGAAGAAAATCCGTTTGTGGACTTTTTTACGTTTACTCGTTTTTGTAACATTTTCAGTATTTGCCTATTTTTCTTGGGGGAATACAGGTTTATTTATTTGTTCAATTTTTATAGGAATTGCGATATTTTTAATTACAATTCGATTTTGGGTTGATGTAAATTTGAAATATGAGAAAATAAAGCAAAAAATTTATTTCTTAAATGCAGAAATTCAAGCCATTGAAAGGAATGAAGGTTTGTTTGACTCGGGTAAAGAATTTTCAAATCCAAAACATGCTTTTTCAAATGATTTGGATTTATTTGCTGAAAATGGAATTTTCTCATATATTAATCGAACAACTTCATTTTTAGGAAAAAAGATTCTTGCTGAAATATTATTGAATGGAAATAAAAACCGAGAAAGAACCAATAAACAAATAGAATTATTGACAAATGAAATCGAATGGACCTTAGATTTTCGTGTTGCAGGTTCCATTTCAAGTCGTGAAAAAGCTTATAATAAGCAGATTTCTAATTTTGCAAAAATTGATTTTAAGAATCCAAAAATCATTTTTGTATTGCGATTATTAATTCCGATTAGTGCTATTTCTACTTTACTTTTGGGGAATTTTAATTTAATTTCATCTTCTCTTTCAGGATTATTATTAAGTCTTTGCATTTTGCCGACAGGAATTTTTTTGAGACAAACAAATTTGTGGTCGAGCACGATTTCAGAATATGAACCGAAAATTAATACTCTACTTGATCAGCTAGTTTTATTAAAAAAAATAGCATCTAATGAAGCAAAAGCAACGTTGGATTTAAGTGATTTTGCCTCTATTGAAAATGAATTTAAAGTATGGAAAACTCTTTCCAAGAGATTCGATTTGAGAATGAATATTGTTATTTCTATTCCTCTAAATATCTTTTTGGCTTGGGATTTTCAACAACGAATTGCTCTAGAAAAATGGACAATAAAAAACAGTGAAAATTTAGCTAGTTGGGAAAATAAATTAGCTTATTTAGAAGTTTTAATTTCTGGTGCAACGATGAGGTACAATAATTCGGAATCAACAATTTACGCAAAAATTGAAAAGGATAGAAATTCGTATGACTCAATAGGAATTGCTCATCCTTTAATTAATTCTATGAAACGAATTTCAAATGATTTCATGCTGGAAAGTGATGAGAATTTCTACATTCTAACTGGGCCAAATATGGCTGGAAAAAGTACTTATTTACGTTCTTTAGGAATAAATATTGTTTTTGCAAATGCTGGTTTTCCTGTTTTTGCCGAATCTTTTTGCATTCCAGAAATCACTTTGTTTTCAAGTATGCGAACTTCTGACGATTTATCCAATGAAAGT
The DNA here is from genome assembly GCA_947490145.1 of Flavobacteriia bacterium. GTDB lineage: Bacteria > Bacteroidota > Bacteroidia > Flavobacteriales_D > Crocinitomicaceae > M2408. The sequence continues at coordinate 19,612 of CANLGD010000040.1, read as the reverse complement.
TCTTATTTTCATGCAGAATTGACACGGTTGAAACAAATGAAAGATGCTTTGTCGGAAAATCCAAATTTATTTGTACTTTTAGATGAGATTTTGAAAGGGACAAATAGCAAAGATAAAGAAGAAGGATCGAAGAAGTTTTTGCAAAAAATGAAAAATTTGGGAGCAAAAGGAATTATTGCAACCCACGATTTATCGCTTTGCACTTTAATCAATCAAGACTATGCCTTTACTAATTTTTATTTTGACTCCACAATTTCTAATAACGAATTATCCTTTGATTATAAATTGAAAAAAGGAGTTTGTCAGAATATGAATGCTTCTTTTTTGTTGAAAAAGATGGAATTAATTGATTAACTTTTTACTGATTTTTACATTTTTAATATGAATTTGTGCAAAAAAATAGTATTTTCTTTCATGCTAATTTCGCTTTCAATGTTTTCACAAGAAGAATTGGAAGAAGCTACAGCTTACAGATTAATTAAACCAAAACACACTTATACCATTGATTTCGCCTTGCCTTTTGGAACAGCAAATAAACCATTTAATACTATTATGCAGGGTTTTTTGCGCTTTTCGGGATCATATAATTTCTCTCTGAAAAATAATTTTTATGCGGGAATAGGGGGAAATTACAGTTATTTTCAAATAAATCGTTTTAAAATCACACCGCAAATTACAGGAGGAATGCATTTAGCTAATGGCTTTTTAAAATTGGGCTACGAAAAATATTATTCCGAACGAATAGGAATTGAATTTGGAGTAAAAGAAGGGATTTCTCAACAAATTTTTAATTCAGATTCTCTGGAAAAATCAATTAAATCGTATTCAAATTTATTAGAGCCTTATTTTTCTTTTTGTTTAACGGCGAATGAAAAAACAGCTTATAAATGGACGCTTGCATACACTTTTTTGGGCTTTGGATTCAATCCAAATCAAATTGGAGATTATGTCAACGGAGATTTTGAAACAAGCGAATTTAGAAGAATAACGCAATTTTTCTCTTTTGGATTCTCTTATTCACATTATTTTAAACAAAGATAATTTTGGACTTTTAGTTTACAATTCATCAACTTCGTGACTTTTGTGATTCGGTGGTAAAATCGTTGGAATTTTACTCACACGATCATTCAAAACAATGCCTCCAGTTACGCCTACATTCAATGAAGAATTCCCAGGAAGTCTGACCAAAAAATGACATTTCTCTTTCACTTCTTGAGGCAATCCAAAATCTTCTGAACCCAAAAGGTAAATTGCTCGCTGAGGATGATTAAAATCCTTTAATGGAATGGCATTGTCATCAATTTCAATTCCCACTAGTCGACAATCATAAGGGATATTGTCTAATAAATCTTCCATTTCTTCATGATAAAACAAAGGAATGCGAGACCAAGTTTTCAGAACATCAGATGTTTGCTTTTTATATTTTTTCCCAACTGTAAAAATATAGCTGGCACCTAAAATATAAGCTGAACGCCACAAAGTACCAATATTATGTTCGGTTTTGTGCTTGTAAATTCCAATTGCAAAAAATCCTTGCTCTGTTTTTGTTCTCATTTGTTGTTTTAGAAAAAATTATGATAGGAAAATAACGACAAAATCAGACTTTAGAAACAGATTTTAAATACTCATTGACGTTTTTTTCTATTCTTGATTGTATATCTGAATTATCAGCTTTTACAAATGTGTGACCTGAAATTTTCTCGTATAATTCAATATATCTCTCAGTAATTGTATTGACAAATTCGTCTGGCATAACAGGTATTTTTTGGCCATCTAATCCTTGGAAATCATTTTCAATCAACCATTGACGAACGAATTCTTTTGACAACTGTTTTTGATTTTCTCCTTTAGCTTGTCTTGCTTCGTAACCTTCTGAATAAAAGTAACGAGAAGAATCTGGCGTATGAATTTCATCAATTAAATACACTTTTCCATCGTGAATTCCGAATTCATATTTTGTATCAACTAAAATCAATCCTTGCTTTGCTGCCATTTCAGTTCCACGCTGAAACAAGGCTCTTGTATATTTTTCAAGTTGAATATAGGTTTCTTCTTCAACTATTTTTTGCGCAATAATTTCTTCTCTTGTAATATCTTCGTCATGACCTTCCTCTGCTTTAGAAGCTGGAGTGATAATTGGCTCAGGAAATTTGTCATTTTCTTTCATTCCTTCAGGTAAAACAACCCCACATAAAATGCGTTTTCCAGCCTTGTATTCTCTTGCGCTGTGCCCTGCCAAATATCCACGAATCACCATTTCAATTCGTATTGGCTCACATTTTAAACCAATTGCAACACTTGGATCCGGGTTTGCCACCAGCCAATTTGGAACAATATCTTTTGTTGCATCTAAAAACAATGTCGCAACTTGATTTAAAACTTGACCTTTGTAAGGAATTCCTTTTGGTAAAATATGGTCAAAAGCCGAAATTCGGTCTGATGCAACCATCACTACTAAATCTTTTTCTAAGAAATAAACATCTCTCACTTTTCCTTTGTAAACTCCCGTTTGATTCAGGAAATTAAAATTTGATTGAATAATACTTTCACTCATATCTTTTTTTTATTTTTAATAAAAAAAAATACAGATTGAAGATTACAGATTACAGATTACTTCGCTTTCAAAATGATTTTTCTTGAAAGCGAAGTAATCTGTAATCTGTAATCTGCTAATTTGTAATCTTAATTTAATCTTTTATCTACATTAATCAAGTCTTTTTTCTCTCGTCTTGCAGTCTTAAGTCTTGTTGCTCTGCAACCTCAAATGCCTCAATAATTTTTCTCACCAATGGATGCCTAATTACATCATTTTTATTAAGCCTAACAATGCCAATTCCTTCAACACCTTCAAGCGCATCCAAAGCATAAGCTAAGCCAGATTTTTGTTTTTTGGGTAAATCCACTTGCGACATATCTCCCGTGATTATAAAATTTGCAGTTTGCCCCATTCTAGTCAAAAACATCTTCATTTGCATCACAGTAGCATTTTGTGCCTCGTCAAGAATTACAAAAGCCTTATCCAAAGTTCGACCTCGCATAAATGCCAACGGCGCGATTTCTATAAAACCATATTCTATCATGTCTTTCAACTTGTCAGGTGGGATCATGTCCCGCAAAGCATCATATAAAGGCATCAAATATGGATCTAATTTTTCTTTCAAATCTCCTGGTAAAAATCCTAAATTTTCTCCTGCCTCAACAGCTGGTCGCGTTAAAATGATCCGCTTTACTTCTTTGTTTTTCAAGGCTCTAACAGCTAATGCAACCGCAGTATATGTTTTTCCTGTACCAGCTGGACCAACGGCAAAAACCATATCGTTTGCATTCACTGCTTCAACTAATTTACGTTGATTTATCGTTTTTGCTTTGACTTTTAGTCCGCCATTTCCATGCACTAAAACTTCTGAACCATCATCTTTTTCAGATAATTTGCTTTCTTCTAATAAAAGTTGTTCGATGATATTTTCGTCAATTGAATTAAAGCGGTGAAAATAATTTGTAATTAATTCAAACTTTTTCTCAAATAATTCGATGATTTCTTCTTCACCCAAAATTGTTAAAATATTTCCTCTAGAAACGATTTTTAATTTTGGATAATAGAGCGTTATTTTTTTTAAATAGATGTTATTAATCCCAAATAACTCAACAGGATTTATTCCTTTAATCTCAATTGTTTTTTCCAATAGAAAAAGCTATAATTATTTATAAATTTGACAGTTTTTAAAGAATAAATCTTAAATTTGAACAAAATTAGGATTTTTTTTGGATTAATTAAAATTCTAACAACAATTGTAGTTCAAAAACGAAATTATTTAATGAGTATTATTACATTAACAACAGATCTGGGTTTTTCAGACCACTATGTTGCTTCCATAAAAGGAAGTTTACTGAAAGGTGTTTCAGATAAGCATTCTGTTCACCTTGTTGATGTTACGCATTTTATTAATGCTTTTGACATTGTTCAAGCGGCTTTCCAACTGAGAAATTGCATAGCTGATTTCCCTGACGGAACAATCCACTTAATTACAGTTGATTCTGAGCCAATTGTTAATTATGGTTCGCCAAATTTATCTAGTCTACCTGCAATATTATTGTACAAAAATCAATTTTTTGTGTCAAATGACAATGGGGTTTTAAGTTTAATAGTTGGAGAAAATTTCTATGATGGAATTTGGCATGTCGAAGATGCACTTTCAAAACCATCTGCTTTTATTTTTCCTGCAAAAAATATTTTGGTTCCAATTGCTGTAAAACTTGCGAATGGAATTTCACCTGATGAAATAGGGGAGAAGGTCGATTCTTTCAAACGAATGACAAGTTTAAACGCAGTTTTAGAACCAAATTTAATTCGTGGAAACATCATTCACATTGACTATTACGGAAATGTGATTACAAATATTGACAAAGAATTGTTCAATCGTTTCGGAGAAAATATACCTTTTTCAATTACCTTTAGAAAAAAAGAATATTACATTGATCAAATTTCTGTTAGTTATGGCGATGTTGTTCCAGGCGAAAGATTGGCTTTCTTCAACAGTAGTGGATTGCTTGAAATTGCTATTAATCGCGGTGCAAGAACAAGAAATGGTGGAGCAAACACACTTTTAGGCTTGGCTTTGAATGACGCAATTAGAATTGATTTTTTACCTGCAGGGTCAAAAGAAACCTTAGAATCACTATTTTAAAAGTTCTACTTAGAACAAAAAAGCACATTAAATGATAACAAGAGTTGTAAAAATTCATTTTAAAGAAGATAAAATTCAAGAATTTTTAACTTTTTTTGAAACAATCAAATTTAAAGTTGCGCAACAACCTAACTGTTTTGGAATGAAATTGTTGCAAGAGAAAAATAATCCTGAAATTGTTTTCACATACAGCTTATGGAAAGACGAAAAAGCCTTAAATAATTACCGAGATTCTGAATTGTTTTCTAACGAAGTTTGGCCAAAAATTAAACCGTGGTTTAAAGAAAAAGCACAAGCTTGGACTTTAGAAGAATATTTTGATGGGTTTTAAATGTTGTCCAGCAAACAAACGCAATAAGCTTTTATTGCTAAGCTTTCTCCAAAAGAATCAACTTTTTCGTGCGTTGTAGCTTTTATTGAAATCACATCTGTTTCGGATTCTAAAATTTCTGCAATAATTGCTTGGATTTCTAAAATGTGTGGGTTTAATTTTGGTTTTTCTAAAATTACAGTTGAATCAAGATTGACTAATTTATATCCTTTTTCTTTTATTAAAGAATAGACATTTTTTAATAAAATTTTGCTGTCAATTCCTTTGTATTTTGGATCGGTATCAGAAAAATGAAATCCAATATCTCTTAGGTTTAAAGCTCCCAAAAGTGCATCGCAAATGGCGTGTAAAAGTACGTCAGCATCTGAATGTCCAACTGCACCAAAAGTCGAAGGAATTTCTTTTCCGCCAACCATTAATGTTAATCCATCGGCCAAACGGTGAACATCAATTCCAAAACCTATTCTAATGTTTGTCATAGAAAAAGTTATTCAGTTGTAACAGGTTTGTCAGTTGATTTTGAGCCGATGTCAAAACGCAAAGTGAAACGCATGGTATTTGCTAAAGGATTATTTCTTTTTAAGGCAATCAAATACGAAATGTCAATTCCAATGATGTTGTATTTCAAACCAATTCCAGCATTGAAATATTGTCTAGCTCCCTTTAATTTGTTCTCATAGAAAAATCCAGATCTAATTGCCAAGGTTTTGTTATACCAATATTCAATTCCAGTTGCAATCATTACTTCCCTTAATTCTTCTTTTAAGATAGAGTTTTTCACAACTGTTGCATTTCCTTCAGCGTCTAATTCAACATCACCATTTTTATCTTTCACTAAATTTCCTGGCGCATCACCAAAAGACTGAAGCATGGCAGCAATAACTCCTACTTCATCTGATTTTCCCGATAAAATTGCTCCAGAAGCATCATAAACTGCTGGTGTAGGGACTAATAATTTCGATAAATCTAAGGCAAATGTGAAATTATTATAATTATCAATTTCCATTTCATAAGCCGTCCCAATTTTTAAATTCATTGGAAGGAAATCACGAGAAAGTGCATCAGAATAATTTACTTTATTTCCGATATTGTTAATTGTTGCTCCTAAAGAGAAATTTCCTTTTGTCGAACCCAATTTGAATTGGTCGTTGTAATAAATAAAAGAAATATCTGCTGCTCCAGCAATTCCTGCTTTAGTGCTTGCTCCTGCAACCGGTAATCCTCCGGTTAAGTTTGAATTTGCAAATTTCCCATTCAAACCAAAACTCATTTTGCTAGAAAGTTTAAAAGCATATCCGGCAGTAATTTCAAATTCGCTTGGTTTGTCATCACGAATTACGCTTCCCGTTGCATCTGTAAAGGTGATTGAACCTAAACTGAAATATCTTAAAGCACCTGTAATAGCTGATTTTGAACCCAATTTTGTGTAAGCAGAAACATAAGACAAATGAATATCATTTGTTAATTGTCTTAACCAAGGAGTATAAGAAACGCTGATTTCTGATTTTTTTTCAGCGAAATTTAACATCGCAGTGTTCCAAAAAATGGAACTAGATGTTGCACTTAAAGCAGTTCCAACATCTCCCATTGCTCCTGAACGAGAATCTGGAGTGATGCTCATAAAAGGCATTGATGTTGTTATGGTGTTTAAGGTTGAACCATCTAAGGTGCTATTAGCATTATTTACTGCTTGAGCATTAATTTTTAAGACAGAAAATACTGTAAAAAAAAGAATTGCTATTGACTTTATTGATTTTCCTTTTGACATATTTTTATCACTAAATTGATTTCTTATATTTATTCCGTTCGTGAAATCTGTACAAATATACGTAGAATAGTATTTTTTATTGTTTAACTGTTAATAAAAACTGAAAATATTATTTTAAAATAACCAATTTTTCAATTTTATTGGCCGTCTCATTATTCGGATTTGTAACCGTTAAATTATAAATATAAACTCCTTTTGCTAACTGATCGCCAAAATCATCCAATCCATCCCAATTTATTCCATCTGAACGAAAACACTCATTATAAATCTGTTGATTGATTGTTTTTACTAATTTTCCTGACACAGTAAAAATTTGAATTTGAACTTCCAAATTATTGCATAATTGATTATGTTCAAAATAAAAAGCGGTATTTGTTGTAAATGGGTTTGGATAATTTAAAACATGTCTTAATTCGAGATCTTTGTTGTTTTGAACTTCAAAATTAATAATTGCCTCAGAAGAATTATTGTTGACATCCCATGCTTTTAGCGATAAAGTGTGGTTTCCAATCCCCAAATCTCTTAAGTTGTATTTTAAACTTCCTGATTGGTAAGTATCTAAATTTGCCGAATAATATTCATTTAAGACAATCGGATTTGCTGTCTCCGCATCAATTACTGCCATAATATCATGTCCAATTCCATTTCCAACAGTGTTGATTCCGTTTTCATCAAAAAGTTTTGCAACTAACATTGGACTTTGATTCGTTAATCCTCCATCAATGAATGTTTCATCATTTAGAAACATTGTAATTTCTGGCCCAGTATTATCCATAATACCATTTGGATTAATTCCACCAATAATTATTTTTTCTTCTAATCCGCCTGCGTCATTTGTTTCAGAATTAGCATAAAGTGAAATTTTTCCTTTCCCGTAAGCATAATCGATATCTTTTGGAACAATAAAAGTAAAATCAAAATAGCCATTTTTTACAGAGGCTTTACCTTTGTATAATACGTTCTTTTGAACCTCAAAATCTATAATTGCTGTCTTGTCATTGTGATTAAGGGTTTGAAGTGTTTTTTTCTTGTCAAAAATACTTGGATTCATAACGCCATTAAAATCTGTCAATATTGTTTGATTGTAATCTTCAATGTGACCTTTTAACCTGACTTTTGAAAGTGCCATCAAAGTATCTTGATAAACCGAAGGCGCAAATGAATTGATACTGTCGATTTTCACATTAAATTCTGGTAATGCAATTCTCAATGCAGGATCACCAATTAGTGTAAAACTTCTTTTATTTGTCGATGAGGTCGTTTGATTTTTTGTTTTACGAATAATTTCTCCAAAAGTTTGTGCTTTGAAATTGGCGTCTCTCTCAAAAACATGGTTATAAAAATTTCTACCTGTTTCAGAGTTTACACCATAAAAAACAGATCTTGTTGTAGTCATTAATGCAATTGCTCCTCCAGTAGGATTTAAAAAAGCCCATTCTCCAGCCGAAACTCTCGAAGGATCGTCGTATTTTGTAAATTCACAGGTTGCAGAGACAAATAAATTTAAGTTACACTTATTCGACCATGATTGGATTTGTGGAATTGTGATTACGCGTTCTTCAGCAACACCAACTTCTCCGCCATGACCAACATAATTAATTATTAAAGCTCCTCTTTGAATTTTATCGTCAATCGCTGCATTTATTTCAGGAAATCGGATTCCACCAGCTGTTGCAGTTTGAGGGTATGCATCTAAATAAATTTTATCAGCATTCATTTCTGGATGGTTTTTTGTCACAGAATCATACTGTGGCTCCGTATCTGAATTGATAAAATATGCCTCGTCATCAGCAATTTGAACATATTTCATGCGCCAGTCGCCAAAAGAGCTGCAGCTTAATTCTTCTGTTGAACAATTAGAAATTGAATTGGTATTGATTCCTTTTTTTAAATATTGTTCAACTTTATTGACTTGTTCCGTTGCTTGTTCATTTGTAGAAATAATCATTCTACCTACTCCAATATCTAGCATATCTGAATTGTTAATAGCCTCATTATCATCAAGCATTCCAAAGTAATCATCTGTGACTAAAGCATCTATATGGTTTTCAGAATTTAGCACCTCATAAACTGGAACAAAATAGTTATTTCCCGAGACTCTATTTTTAGGGTCGTATGTTCCATCCCCAAATAAAAGTAAGTTTTCAGGCATCTTTGAAATATCTCCATTTGCTCGATCGTAAAACATTTTTGCAAACCATTTTATTGCAGTGGGGTCCAACATTCCGGAGGAAAATTCATTGTAAACTTGTTCTGTTGTTACGACTATACTTGCAGTTCCATCAAGTTCATGTATTTGAGCTAGTCGATTTGCTTCTGATAGGAAATTTGGATGAGTAACAATTAATAATTTTACAGGGTTTAAGCCATGAAGATTTTGATTTGCGACAGTCGAGACAAATGCTGGAGTGAGAAAATTTGATCCATTTGAAACAACGAATTCTCTTAAGGTATCAGTCGCGACATTAAACTCAAATAAATTACCATTAGATTGTCCTTGAATTATTTTAGGATTCTGCTTATTTGTTACATCCCAAACAAAGTAATTCGTTTGAAAATTTGACAAAGAAAATTTTGCAATATTACCTATTCCAATTGATTTTATATCTCGAAAATTCATTTGATTGCCGGTGAAAATTAAATTTCTACGACAATTAAGTTCAATCTTATCAAGATAAGTTAATGTACTCGGATTTGTCCTATTTACGGTTATGTTAATTGGAACATTGTCAGAATTTGAACTATAACTGAAGTTCATTTCTGTTCTGCAAAAATCAGCTGATATGCCGCACAGGCTTTTATTGTAAACAGTTGTTCCGTTGATTGAATAGGTAATTGTATTTGTTCCAGAACTTGCCCCATTAGCGTATGAGCTTGCAAACAACATGGTGTCTAAAGCAACCTTATTCGGCACGTTAAAAGCGAAATTTTGACTTAATTCGAGGTCAAACAATTCTCCGTACCAACGCTGTCCGCCGCCAACCAAACTCCTGGATTCAAGTTCATGAATATCAAAATGATTAAATGTAGTAACAATTTTATTTTCGATTACATTTGTTGATGCAATTTCTGAAATTCTCAATGCAGGTTCAGTTGAACTAATTCTCACAAAATAGTAAGAATTATCTGAATAAATATTTAATTCTCTTTTAAATAAATTTGCTGAATTTATCCAGCGATTTGGTCCCCAACCATAGAAAAGAAAATACTCATTATCATCAAAATTAGCATCATTATTTCCAACGAATAAAATTGCATTTTTAGCTAAATCATCAATTTTTGGATCGCTATTTTGTTCTGATAATTTTCCTGCACCATTACCATAAATATTTACTTGATTTGGATTAGAGATGGAAATGCCGTTTAACTCAAACCAAGATTTGTCTAATTTGTGTATTCCATCAGATTTTACATTTATTTTATAAAACTGACTATTTACATCATTTAAAACTGATTCATTAACAAAATCCTTAGGGTGATGGATTTGAACTGCCTTTGAATTAAATTTTATTGATAGTGATTTTATTCTATAAATCTGATTATTCTCTTTCACAAAAGGAAAAAAACTGAGTGTAAACGTGTTTTTATTTCTGTTTTTTGAAGATTTATAAGTTAAATTTATTTCAGTTGGGACGCTAATAAAATAGGCATTAAGAAATACAATATCATTATTATTGGATAATTCCAATTCTTTTGATTGAATTTGCAAATCAAAATCTTGATTTGGCCCAATTTTAAATTCTTGGCTAAAATGAGGCGAATAACCATTGTAATCTTGTCCAACAATTGTTGGTAAATAAAATTCTTTTTCGGACTCAATTTTTTTTAAACTTTCACCCCAATTAACATTTATTTTTTCAATATGATTTTGAGAAAATAAATTTTGAATATGGCAAATAGATAACAAGCTGATTATTATTAATTTATTGAATGTACTTTTTGTTTTTGATTGGAAAATCATACCGTAAAGATAAAATTAATTTTGGTTTAGAATTACAATAATACTATTTAAGAAACGTTTTGAATAATACTTTATTGCATTTTGATTCGCAATTTTGTAACCAATTAATATTTATTTCGTAATATTGTAAAAGTTTTTAATAAAATTTCAGCAAAATAAATTAATTTTGAGCTTTTTTTAGTATTAAAATTACGCAAAAGACTATATAAACAAGGCATATATAAATAATTAAGTTACTTAATCATAACAACTAAAGAGTAGCATGAAAAACATAAAATACATCATTATAACAATTTTAGGAATGTCTTTTTCGAATGACATTGTTGCTCAAGATCCTACATTTACGCAATTTTACGCAAACCCACTTTATTTGAATCCTGCTTTTGCTGGTTCAAATGGTTGTCCGAGATTTAATTTAAATTATAGAAATGAATGGCCAAGCTTGTCCAGTAATTATGTTACTTATAGTGCCTCTTATGATGCTTACTTTAAAAATATTTCAGGAGGAATTGGAATACTTGCAACTCACGATCAACAAGGTAAAGGAACAATCAATACATCTAATTTGGGTTTGATTTATTCATTTCATTTAAAGGTTAATAGAAAATTTTCTATGCTTTTTGGAGCTAAAGCCGCTTGGACGCAAAAATTTTTAGATTGGAATAAATTAACTTTTGGCGATATGATTGACGAAAGAAAAGGATTTATTTATCAAACAGGAGATATAAGAAACAACGGATCCAAAGGCTTCTTTGATGCCTCTGCAGGGATGGTAGGGTTTTCCAAGAAATTCTTTTTCGGTTTTGCAGCACACCATTTAAATACACCGAATGAATCAATGATTCAAGGAGAATCAAAACTACCTATTCGATATACTGCTCATGCTGGTGCAGATATTCAAATTGGAAATAAATCGAGATTTGCTACCAAAACTTCGATTATGCCTAATGTTATTTTTCAATACCAAAGAGGGTTTATGGAAATGAATATTGGTACATATATACGTTATGGAAATTTTCAAGCGGGTGCTTGGTTTAGAAACAGAGATGCATTTATTTTGACTTTAGGAATTAACACAGGTACTTTAAGAATAGGTTACAGCTATGATGTGACAGTTTCCAAATTAAATAATGCAAATTCTGGAGGTTCTCATGAGGTTTCCCTTGGTTTAAATTTAAAATGTAAAGATAAAAAAGTAGCTTTTAAAACACTTTCTTGTCCTTCATTTTAAAAATAAATAAAAAAATGTAACTTTTTTGCTTAGTTGCGTTAATAGTTTAAATTTGCAGTCTTAAATTTTTTAAAAAGATGCATTATAATGCAAAACATTATGAAAAATAAAAAAACAAGTATGAAAATGTTTAAATTTTTGGCAGTTGCTATAGTATTGTTAACTGTCTTAGTTTCATGTTCAAAAGAAACTTCTTCGTCCACAGGGTGGAGTTACAATGACCCTAAGCAAGGTGGATTTCAAAAAGTTCCTTTTGTGGATCAAGAAACTGGACCTGGACTTATCTTGGTTGAAGGTGGAACATTTACAATGGGTAGAGCAGAACAAGATGTAATGTTTGATTGGAATAATAGACCTGCTCGTGTAACTGTTTCTTCATTTTATATGGACCAAACAGAAGTGACAAATTTTCACTGGTTGGAATATTTGTATTGGATTTCTAGAGCATACCAAACTTATCCTTTAGTTTACAAAAATGCACTGCCTGATACATTATGCTGGAGATCTCCTCTTGGATTTAATGAGAAATATGTAGATTACTACTTGCGTCACCCTGCATACAGAGATTATCCAGTTGTTGGTGTTTCCTGGTTGCAAGCATCCGATTACTGTAAATGGAGAACGGACCGTGTGAACGAATATATTCTTATTAGAGAGGGTGTACTTCAATTTAATGTGAATCAAGCAAATGAAAATACATTTAATACTGAATCTTATCTGGTAAACCAATATCATGAAGGAGAAGTCGTGCCTGATGGTGGTGTCATGGATTTAGATCCATCAAAAGTGAATGGTAAAAAATTAGGTTCTCGGATCGTAAGAATGGAAGACGGAATTCTTTTACCACGATACAGACTACCAACTGAAGCTGAATGGGAATTTGCATCTTACGGCTTAATAGGTAATTTAGAGCCTTCAACTGAAAATATTGGAGAAAGAAGACAATATCCTTGGGATGGACATTTCGTTAGAAATGAAGATGATCCATTCAAAGGATCAATTCGTGCGAATTTCATGAGAGGTCGTGGAGATATGATGGGTGTTGCTGGACAATTAAATGATAATGCAGATGTTACAGCTCCAGTGGAATCTTATTGGCCTAATGATTACGGTTTATACAATATGGCTGGAAACGTTTCCGAATGGGTAATGGATGTTTACAGACCTTTATCAACAGAAGATTTTGATGAATTTAGACCTTTTAGAGGAAATGTTTTTACGACAAAAGTATTAAACAACGAAGGAGCAACTGAGGTGAAAAATGCACAAGTTCAATACGATGTTCATGGAATGAAGGAATATTTGAATGAATTTGAAAGAATTAGATACCAACGTTTATCTGCAGGGAAACATGATCCAAATGATTCATTGATTTCAGGATTAGAAAAGAATATTGGTGCAAGAAACCCTGTGAAATTAGGATATGCACCCGATCAGTTTTTTGTGTCTCACGGTAAAAAGAAAGATTCTTTAGAATTAGCTTTATTGTTACAAATAAATAAAATATTAGATAAGGCCATTCAATACAAAAATGATAAATATGACATTGACGCATCCTTATTAATACAAGATGCAATATTTGAAGGCATATTCGTTGATGCTATCCGAACAAGTGCTGACGGTGAAGAATATGCTTTTGAAGTTGTAACAATGCTGAGACAAGGTTTTTCTGAATTTATATACAATACTCCCGGTAAATTGAAATACAGAAATGTAACAGAAGAAGAAAATATCGGTAGATTAAATTACAGACGTGATGATTACATCGATCAATTAGATGGGGATATTGAAAGTTCGATCTATTTTTCTAACGAAGATAGAAGAAATGCAATCAATCAAGCGAGTAGAGATCCAAACTTAATCATGTATCAAAACAAGCATGAAGAATTTAACTTGGATGGTGGGAATCTAAAGCCAAGTGATAGAACTTCTTGGCCAACTACTTTAATATCAGATAAATCTAGAGTTTACAAAGGTGGTTCATGGAAAGATAGAGCTTACTGGTTGGTTGGTGCAAATAGAAGATACTTAGATGAAGATCAATCTATGAGCACTATTGGTTTCCGTTGTGCAATGGAACGAGTTGGGAGTCCAACAGGATTAAACGGGAAATCAAAAAACAAAAAACAACGTAAAGAGGAAAAAAGAAGATAATCTTTTCAATATTATTTAAAAACCCATCTGTACTTTCAGATGGGTTTTTTACTTTTACACCAAATTTTAATTATGGAAAAACTTTTTGATTTATTTTATCAATGTGCTTCAATTTGCACTGATACGCGAAAAATTGAAAAAGAATGTTTGTTTATTTGTCTTTCTGGAGATAATTTTAATGGAAATACCTTTGCCTACAAGGCTTTGGATTTGGGCGCAAAATTTGTAATTTCGGATGATATAACTTTCTGTACAAATGATCAGATCTTTTATGTTGAAAATTCATTAGATTTTTTGCAGAAATTAGCACATTTTCATAGACAAAAATTTAACTTTCCATTTATCGGTATTACAGGAAGTAATGGAAAAACCAGTACAAAAGAATTAATTAATTCAGTTCTTTCAAAAAAATATAAAGTGCTTGCGACTCAAGGAAATTTAAATAATCACATTGGGGTTCCTTTGACAATTTTAAAAGTAAATTCTTCGCATGAAATCGCAATAATTGAAATGGGTGCTAATAAATTCAAAGACATTGAAGAATTATGTTTGATTGCCAAGCCAACACATGGAATTATTACAAATATTGGTAAGGCTCACCTTGAAGGTTTCATAGATTTTGAAGGCGTTTTAAAAACAAAAAAAGAATTGTTTGATTCGATTTTAAGAAGTAAAGGAATAATTTTTTATAATTCGGATGATGAGGTTTTAACAAGGATTTTACCTCTTGGAATTAAAATGATTTCTTACGGGACAAATAAAAATGCAGATATTCAAGGAGAATTAGGTTCTCTAAGCCCTTACGTAAATATGAAATGGAGTTCAAGTGATTTTCAATCGAAGGAGATTGAAACTTCCATGATTGGTAAATATAATTTCTATAATTTTTTAGCTGCAATCAGTTTTGGTAAGTTCTTTCATGTTGATAACGAGCAAATATCTCAAGCAATAAAAGAGTACGAGCCAACAAATAACCGTTCTCAAATACAGAAAACTACCAATAATACGGTTATTTTGGATGCGTATAATGCAAATCCAACAAGTATGAAATCTGCCATTGAAAGTTTTGCTTTGATAGAAAATCAGAATAAGATAATGGTATTAGGTGATATGTTTGAATTAGGATTAGAATCAAAAGTTGAACATGAACAGATTGTTAAAATGGTTTTAGATTTAAAGTTAAAATGTTACTTCATTGGATCAAATTTTTTTCAAAATGAAATTCTAAAAAATAATTTAATTATTTTCTTTAAAACCAAGGAAGATTTCAGATCAAAATTTTCAAATCAAAGCTTTAATAATCAGTTAATTTTGTTAAAAGGTTCAAGAGGAATTGGTTTAGAAAATTTAGTTGAATTATTTTAATAAAAATTAACAAAAACTAAATATTTAAATTAATTTTACCGTCTCAATTTATATAGAATGTCAAGTAACGCGCATAAAATTTCTGCAGCAGGAATAATCATCACAATCGGAATCGTTTTTGGCGATATCGGTACTTCTCCTTTGTACGTTTTTCAAGCGATTACTGGAAATGGTTCAAATTTCTCGAAAGATCTAATAATGGGTGGATTATCTGCTGTTATTTGGACATTAATCTTAATTGCAACTGTAAAATATATTTATTTCGCATTAAATGCAGACAACAAAGGTGAAGGGGGAATTTTTGCATTGTATGCACTTTTAAAGGAGAAAAAAATTAAGTGGATTATTATTCCTGCCTTAATTGGTTGTGCTACTTTGCTCGCTGATGGATTTATAACTCCCGCCATTTCGATTTCATCTGCAGTTGAAGGAATTGAAAATATAAAACCTGATTTCCCAACAATTCCTGTTGTATGTGGAATTATTTTTGTTCTTTTTGCAATTCAGCAGTTTGGTACGGCCGTAATTGGTAAAGCTTTTGGTCCTGTAATGATTGTTTGGTTTGGACTTTTAGCTTATTTAGGTCTTACAAATATTCAAGATAATCCTGAAGTTTTGAAAGCTTTGAATCCTTATTATGCTTACAATTTAATTTTCAATGTGGAAGGCGGATTTTGGGTTTTAGGTGCAGTATTCCTTTGTACAACAGGAGCTGAAGCTTTATACTCAGATTTAGGACATTGTGGAAAAGGGAATATTCGTATTTCTTGGTCGGTAATGAGTGTCGTTTTAGTTATTAATTATTTAGGTCAAGCGGCTTTATGTTTAAATGAAGGTTTTGCTTTAAAACCAAAGCAAACTATTTTTTACGCTATGGTTGAAAATTGTTCTGTAGATTTACTTCCTTGGGCAATCGGAATAGCAACTTTAGCTACAATAATTGCTTCTCAAGCTTTAATTACGGGCGTTTTTACCTTAATGAACGAAGCTATAAAATTAAAACTGTGGACAAATTTGAGAGTAAAATATCCTTCTGATCATCAGGGACAAATTTATATTCCCTTTATTAATTGGTTTTTAATGGGTGGGTGTTTACTTGTAATTTGGTATTTTGAAAAATCAACAGCAATGGAGTCTGCATATGGTCTTGCAATTACTATTAATTTATTGATGACTTCAATTTTATTATGTTATCTATTAATGTTAAAATACAAAAAAGCTAAGTTATTATACATTTTTATTTTTGGAACATTTTTGATAATTGAGTTTATTTTCTTTTTATCAAATTTAGGAAAAGTAATGCATGGTGGAATGTTTACTCTTGTTTTATCAGTTGTATTTTTTATTGTACTTCTATTTTATTACCGAGCAAGGATGTTACGTAAAAGTATTACTGAGTACGTGCCGATGAAAAAAGTAATTCCTTTAATTAACAAAGTTAGAGAGGATGATAAAATCCCATATATAGCCACGAATTTGGTTTATCCAACAAGAAGTGATACCTGTGATAAATTAGATTCGACTGTTTTTTATTCTTTATTCAGAAAAAAACCTCGAAAAGCTGGAATTATTTGGTTTCTGCATTTAGATATTAAAAATGAGCCTTGGGGAGTAAATTATTCAGTTAATGAAATTATCGATAAACACTGTTATTTCATATCGCTTCATTTAGGTTTTAAAGAGGAACATCGCATTGAATATATGGTTCATAAAATTCAAAAACATATGGTGGATAAAGGAGAAATCAGTAATTCAAGTGTTTTTGAATGTGTAAAAGATGAATTTCCAAAACCAGATTTTAAATTTATTGTTTTAAATTCTCGCGTTGCTACTGATAATAAATTGACCACTTTTCAAATTATGAGTGTTAAAGTTTATCGATTCGTTAAATCAATTGGTCTGAAGCCAGCAGAAGATTTTGGTTTAGACAAAACAAATGTATTAGTAGAATTTGTTCCTGTTAGCATTACCAAAAGATTTAATAAAAAAATGGTGGAAGATTTTGAAGATTATTCAGATACTAAAAGGTGTTAATACCGCTTTTGCTTTGAATTTACTGGAAGAAAAATTCCACTAAGTAAAGCTACGGCGAGCATTATACCAGAAAATTAAAGCAGTGCAATCAAAGTTAAATTGGTATAATTTAGTTAGAAAAAAATCAAGAAATTAGTAATTTTATGAAAGTAAATCCAAATTATAATACGAAAGAAAGTTTATTGGAATTGTACAATAAACCATTATTGGAACTGGTTTTTGAAGCCGCAACAATTCACCGTAAGTTTCACAATCCGAGAGAAGTTCAAATGTCTTCACTTTTGAGTATTAAAACGGGAGGATGTTCTGAAGATTGTGGATATTGTCCGCAGGCCGCTCGTTATCACACCGACGTTGAAGCTCATAAGTTAATGTCTGTTGAGTCAGTTATTGAGCAAGCAAAAAACGCGAAATCAAACGGTTCTTCGCGCTTGTGCATGGGTGCTGCTTGGAGAGAAGTTAGAGATAACAAGGATTTTGATTCAGTAGTTGAAATGGTTCAAGCTGTGAATGATTTGGACATGGAAGTTTGTTGTACACTTGGTATGTTAAATGAAAATCAGGCTGTTCGATTAAAAAATGCAGGTTTATTTGCTTACAATCATAATTTAGATTCATCAAAAGAATTTTACAAAGATATTATTTCAACGAGAGAATACGAAGATCGTTTAAATACAATAGATAACGCCAGAAAAGCTGGAATTACAGTTTGTTCTGGTGGAATTATCGGCATGGGAGAAGCGATTGAAGACAGAGTTGGTTTGTTGTTGAGTTATATGGAAATGGAAACTCCTCCAGATTCTATTCCAATTAATGCTTTGGTAGCAGTTGAAGGAACACCGCTTGAAAATCAAAAACCAATTGAACAATGGGAAATGATTCGTATGGTTGCTATGACTAGAATTGCTTTTCCTGAATCAGTTGTGCGTTTATCAGCCGGAAGAACAAAAATGAATATGGAAGGCCAGGCACTATGTTTTATGGCTGGTGCAGGATCTATTTTTGCTGGAGATAAATTATTAACAACTCCAAACCCTGAATTTAACGAGGACAAAGAAATGTTCAAAATTCTTGGTTTAGTTGCCAAAGAAGCTTTCGCAGAGGGAGAAAAACCAGTTTCAAAACCAGATGCAATTATCGATGCTCGAAAAGAAAAAGAACGTTTGAGAGCAATTCAATTGGAAGAAGCTAAAGTTAGTGGATTTGAGCCGAGGAAAGTTACAGTTAATTAAGTTATGAATTATGTCCCGATGGCTATCGGGATAGTTATGAATTCTTCTCAGATAGTTTAAAATTTCTAGTTAATAATTCATTTCATGAATCCAAAAAGTTTTAAAAAGTTAGATGGCAGATTTCTTGATGGAAGTTTACGCGAATTAAAAGTTTTTGATACTGAAAATAAAGTAGATTTTTTTTCAAACGATTATTTGGGATTAAGTAAATCCAATGATTTTGCTGGAGAAAATTTAAGTCAAAATGGAAGTGGAGGTTCTCGTTTAATTTCAGGAAATTCAAAAGAAGCAGAAGCACTAGAAAGTTATTTAGCGACTTTTTTTGGAATGAACGCAGGATTAGTATTTAATTCTGGGTACGACGCAAATCTAGGCCTGTTTTCTTGCATTGGAACACGCAATGATTTGATTCTTTACGATGATTTAATTCATGCATCGGTTCGTGATGGAATTCGATTGGGAATGTCACAATCGTTTTCATTCAAGCACAATGATTTACAAGATTTAGCAAAAAAAGTTTATTCATTTAGAAAAAGGAATCCTTTAGCTGATATTTTTGTTGCAGTTGAAAGTTTGTA
The DNA here is from genome assembly GCA_947490145.1 of Flavobacteriia bacterium. Taxonomy (GTDB): domain Bacteria; phylum Bacteroidota; class Bacteroidia; order Flavobacteriales_D; family Crocinitomicaceae; genus M2408. The sequence continues at coordinate 273 of CANLGD010000040.1, read as the reverse complement.
TTCCATGGATGGAGATTTTGCTCCCTTAAAAGAAATATCCACTTTTTGTACTGAAAATCAACTTTTGTTAATTATTGACGAAGCACATTCAGGTGGGGTTTTTGGAAATAATGGAAAGGGAATTTGCTCTGAATTAACCTTAAATCAATCACTTTTTGCGAAAATAATTACGTTTGGAAAAGCTTATGGTTCCCATGGTGCAGTGGTTTTGGGCCCTGAAAAATTAAAACAATATTTAATAAATTTCGCTCGTTCGTTTATTTATACAACTGC
>CANLGD010000039.1 GCA_947490145.1 Flavobacteriia bacterium | reverse complement strand
TTTTTGATTCTAAATCAACTTGCTCTTTGAAATCAACAATATTGAAATGTTGCAATAAACCCTCAGGCAAAAAATTTGAAAGTACTGAAAAATCCATCTTTTTTTTATGCAAATTTAAGACTTCTCCCCAACTTTTTTACATGACCCATAATTAGGGCAAAAAAAAGGCTATTCATAGTAACATGAATAGCCTTTTTTTTTATGTAGTTTTATTTTATTTTAACAATTGCACTTTTTTAATTTCAGTAAAATCTGATCCTTTAAGTACTAAAGTATAGATTCCATTTGAGTAAGATGACAAATCAATGGTGATTGAATTTGTATTTCCTTTGAAGTCTTGAATTAGTCTTCCTAACTCATCTCTTAGTTCAACGGAAGAAATTTCAACTAATTTATCTCCCTCAATTACTATTTTTGAATTTGTTGGATTAGGATAAATTGAAAATAAAGAGTTTGTATTTGATTCAATTCCAGAGCAATTATTAACAATTATAGTTTGAGTTGCAGATGCTGAGCAAGAATTTGCATCTAGTACTGTATATATAATGTTGTTAGCACCAATTGCGGCAGTTGCTGGATTGAATGTTGACACTATATTTCCACTTATTGAATAAACTCCACCAGTCGGTGAACCGCCAGAAATAACAAACGACGGAGCAATATTACAAATTGGATTAAAAGAATTTAAAGTTACATCTGGTAAAGTTGGATTTGTTAAAGTTACAGTAATAGTGTTTGAAGCCACTCCGTTGTTGAAAATAAAATTGTAAGTTCCAGCTGTAAAATTAGTGATAGTTATCGGTAAAGTGATACCTGTTTGATTTCCTGAACTTGTTCCAGTCCAAGTAAGATTACCATTTCCAGTTCCCAAAATTTCAATAGATCCATTTGGATTAGCGCAATTTGTTGGATTAGTTGCAGTTCCTTCAAAAATTTCTGGAGCGATTACATCGGGATTTGTAATGCAAATATCAAAAGTCACATTTTGGCCTGTATTAGCAGTATAAGTAAATACTCTAACAAAATATGTATTACCAACTGTTAATCCAGTTAATTGACTAATATTTGGATCGCTACAAACAAGAGCAGTTCCAAAAGTTGAACAAGTTCCAGCATAAACGCTATGATATAAATCTATTGTTGATCCACTAACATTTGATAAACTTACAGTTTGATTTACACTTGTCGCGATAAAACTGAACCAAACATCATCGTCGGCTGTACCTGCGCAATCATTTGTTTGAGGTGATTGTGTTGCACTTGTTAAATAATAGGTTGTCAGCGAGTTACATGCACTAGTCGCTGATGCAGTAATAGCTATTGCTGCAGAACATTCGTCGTTAGCTGGCGCAGGAGGAGGAGTTCCAACGCAAACATTAAATGTTGCAATTTGAGTGTTAGCAGACCAAGAAAATATTCTAATATAATAAGTTTGTCCTTGTGTTAAACCAGTTAAAATAGATGAACCATTTCCATACCACTCATTGCAAGATAATTGATTTAAGACTCCACAATTCCCATCATAAACTGATAAAATTAAATCAGTAGTTGTTCCTTCTGCATCATTAAATCCAACTGAGTGAGAAGTTCCTGTTGCAACAAATGAGTACCAGACATCATCATCAGCTGTTCCAAAACAAGTTCCTAAAGCTAATCCTGATGCGGTAGCACTTGTTACATATCCTGCCGTCTGATTAGTGCAGCTCATATCTGAATTTACTGGAATAGAAATAGCGCCATCGCATTCATCATTTGATGGAGGAGGTGGTAAAGTTTGAACGCAGAAATCAAAAGTAGAATTTTGACCAGCATTTGAAGTGTAAGAATAAACTTGTACAAAATAAGTATTTCCAATTGTTAAACCAAATAAAGTACTTGTGTTTGGATCGCTACACAAAATTGCAGCTCCTAAAGAAGCGCAAGTTCCAGAATAAACACTATGGTATAGGTCTGTTGTTGATCCAATTACATTACTAAAGTTTAAGATATGAGCTGTGTCAGTTGCAACAAATGAATACCAAACATCATCGTCAGATGTTCCAAAACAAGCCCCTAATGCAATATTTGAAGATGTTGAACTTTCGATAGTTCCAGAAACTTGATTATCACAAGTGATTCCAGCGTTCGTTAAAACTGATATTGCACCTGAACATTCATCATTTGAAGGTGCTGCAGGAGGTATTTTAAGACAAATTTTGAAAGTTCCGTCATCTCCTCCATTATACTCCCAAAATGCCAAGTAATATTCTGTCCCAGGTGTTAAGCCACTAGCGACTAAGTATGGCATGTTTCCGTTAGGGCTGCTGTCATCATCGCAATCAATTAAAGTAAAATTGCCGCATGTTCCAGAGTAGATTGCAACTGCACCATCTAACATGGTATTCACATCTGCGTCAATGCTAACTGAACCTCCAGCTGGAGCAATAAATTTAAACCAAACTTCTCCATAAACAGTTCCAGCACAAGCAGGACTTGGATATCCATTACCAGGTAGTTGGGAAGTTGCATTGACAGTGGTGTAATCACTGAAAACACATGATGAACCAACTGTTAAAACTGTGGCATTTGCACAATCGTCGTTGACAGGTACTTGTGAAAATAAAGCGGTAGCTAAAACACAAGTAAAAATAAGTGTAAAAAGTTTTTTCATTTTAATTTGAATAAATGATTATTATATTGTACAAAGGTAGGATTTTAATTTGAGTAAATTTTAATTTAATTAGTTTGAATTATCAAAACACATTTTTCATCGAATATTAAATGGTTAAGTGAAAAAAAAGCTATTGGTTTATGACGAATAGTTTTTATGTAAATTTCAAATTAATGCAGTAGGAAATATTTTTTTAGATATGACTCAAAAAATTATTTTAATAATTGAACTTTCTGAATTTCTGTAAAATTATTACCTTTAATGAGTAGGGTATAAATTCCATTTGAAAGTGGCGTTAAATCAATTTCAGTAGAATTTGATATTTCATTAACATTTAGAACCACTCTGCCTAATTCATCTCTTAATTCTGCAGACAAAATTTCAACAGTATCATTTCCTTTTAAGTATAAAGATGCTTTAGTTGGATTAGGAAAAATTGAAAATAACGATTTTGAATTAGGTTGAATTCCAGAACAATCATTTACTGAAAGAATTTGAGTTGTTGTTCCTACGCAGGAATTCATATCTGTAATTGAGTAAATTATATTATTTGGTCCAATTGATCCAGTCGCTGGATTAAAATCTGTGATATTAGTTCCGTTTAGACTATACATTCCACCAGCTGGTAGACCTCCGGTTAGAGGAAATAAACCAGCCGTATTACAAATTGCATTGAATGGATCTAAACTTACAGTTGGATTTAAATTCATAATTGTTGTAACAGGTAAAGATGTTGCTTGGCAATTTCCTGTTCCGTTTGAAACTGTTATGGTTTCCGTAGTTGAAACTGTAATAGTTTGAGTAGTTTCGCCCGTTGACCAGTTATTACCAATTGCAGCAGAGGAAGTTAAATTAACGCTTTCTCCCTCACAATAAGTTAAAGGACCGGAGGCAGATATTGTTGGCGTTGCAGGAAGAGAGTTTAATGTAACTTCGATTGGAAGTGAAGTTGCTGAACAATTTAAATTATTCACGGTTACAGAATAAAATCCAGCAGCTGAAACATTAATTGTTTGCGCAGTTTCACCCGTTGTCCATGTATTTCCAGAAATTGTTGACGATGTTAAAGCAATGACATCACCTAAACAAATATTTGTTGGTCCATTTGCAGAAATAGTTGGTATTTGTAAAATTGGATCAACGATACTTGCAGAAATCAAATTAGAATTACAACCGTTAGAGAAAGTGAAATTATAGAAACCTGCGCCTAAACTATTAACGTTTGTTGGTAGATTAATTCCATTTATTGAACCACTTACAGTTCCATTCCAAGTCAAATTTCCTGATCCTGCACCTAAAATTTCTATTGAGCCGTCTAAAGCTTGACAAGTTGATGGATTTATTGAACTGCCCAATGATATTGAGGGGCTATTTGTAACAGTAATTGTAATTACAGAAGAAATAGGAGAGGCACATCCACCAGTAATTTCCGTCACGAAATAATTTCCTGAAGTATTTACTGTTATTGATTGTGTTGTTTCCCCTGTTGACCAATTGTTTCCACTTGCAGCAGCAGAAGTTAACACAACGTTTCCTCCTGAGCAAAAAGTAGTTGCGCTTCCAGCACTAATCGTTGGTGTTATTGGTAAAGGGATAGTATTAATTGTTGTTGCAATTGAAGAAGAAGAACAACCTAAAACTGTAGTTGTAACTGAGTAATTTCCCTCTGTCGAAACTATGATTGATTGAGCCGTTTGACCATTTGACCATAAAATCCCATTTGAAGTTGAAGCAGTTAAAGTCACAGAACTACCAAAGCAAATATTTGTTGAACCGTTTGCTGTAATAGTTGGTATTACTGGTATTTCTGGATCAGTTAAAGTTTGAAAAATTGTATTTGAAACACATCCATTATTGAACGTTATGTTATAAGTTCCTGCCCCTAAATTTGAAATAGCTAATGGGAAAGTAACACCGTTCATATTTCCAGAGCTTGTTCCACTCCAAGAAAGATTTCCTGCACCTGTGCCTGAAATTTGAATCGACCCTGTTAAACTAGAACAGCTAGTAGGGTTATTAAATGTTCCTACTGAAATAATTGGATTTGGATTTACAGTTACAGTAATGACGCTAGATAGACTTGAAGTACAAGAATTAATAGTTGAAGCTACACTATAATTTCCCTGAGAATTTACTGTAATTGATTGAGTTGTTTCACCAGTGCTCCAAACATTTCCGTTACTAGCTGATGAGCTTAAAACAACATTTCCTCCTGAACAAAAAGTTGTTGCGCTTCCAGGAGTAATCGTTGGAGTTGCTGGTTGAGGAATGGTGTTAATTGTTGTTACTGTGGAAGATGAAGAACAACCCAAAACAGTAGTTGTAACTGAGTAATTTCCCGCTGTTGAAACTGTGATTGATTGAGACGTTTGACCATTTGACCATAAAATCCCATTGGAAGTTGAGGCGGTTAAAGTAACAGAACTACCAGAGCAAATATTTGTTGATCCACTTGCAGAAATAGTTGGTATTGATGGTGTTCCTGGATCAGTTAATGTTTGAGAAATTGTATTTGAAACACATCCATTATTGAACGTCATATTATAAGTTCCTGCTCCTAAATTTGAAATAGTTGTTGGTAAAGTAACACTGTTCATATTTCCTGAACTTGTTCCACTCCAAGAAAGATTTCCTGAACCAGAACCTGAAATTTGAATCGAACCTGTTAAACTTGAACAACTAGTAGGATTATTAAATGTACCTGCAGTAATTGTTGGATTAGGTATTACTGTGATAGTGATCGGATTTGAATTGACTAAACTAGGATTTACACAAGCTGCACTACTGGTCAAATGGCATGTGATTACATCTCCCGATACAAAAGTAGAATGGCTATAATTTGCACCAGTCGTTAAAAATGATCCGTTTAATTTCCATTGATATGATGGTAATGTTCCACCTCCAGTAATTGATGATGTGAAATTTATTGTTGTTCCTGGACAAATAGTATTATCCAAATCATCAGATGAGATAGTTATTGCAGGAATTGCAGGTGTTTGATTAACAGTTAGTGTAACTGGAATGGAATTTACAAATCCACAAGCGTTTGTAACTACACATCTATATTGATATGAATTCATTCCAATAGTTAATCCGTTTAAATTTAAAGTTGCTGTAGTTGCATTTGAATAAACTCCTCCATTAGAAATATTTACAAAACCACTTCCATTATTCTCTTGCCACTGATAAGTTCCACCACCAGAATTTGTTACAAAAAAACTAGTATTTGAGGTTGTGCAGCTAGAAAAATTTGAAGATTGATTCGTTACAACAGGTGCCGAACAATTGTCAATAAGATTGATATTGTCAATGAAAATATTATTTCCATATTGGTTAATAGATTCAAATTGTAATTTGATGATGTTTCCAGCAAAAGCAGTTAAATCTATGGTTTCGGTTCTCCAGTCTCCTACTAATGTTGGTGAAAAGCTAGTAGTTAAACTTCCATTTGTTGCAAGCGCAGCGCCTGACTTTGTGTATATTGGTGTAAAATTGATACCACAATCAGTTGAAATTAGCACTCGAAGGGAGTCGGAATACCCCGGATAATTTTTATGAGCAACTTTAAATGTTAGACTTGGAGCTGAGGCTGACTGTAAGTCAATAGATGGCGTTATCAAAGCATCGCTTGAACTGATACTTGAAACATAAGCATTATTAAAATTGTTAATCCCAGCTGAAAAAGTACTTCCATTATTGCCTGCAGTAGTTCTTTTTTCCCATATTTTATAACCATTTACATCCCAAGTGTCATTAGCAGCACCATCTTCAGAAGTATTCGTCCAATTCGTTGGAGGGAAGGTTGCTTCAAAATTTTCAACGAAAGGAAGAGGAAGTGAACTTGTAATTGTAAAAGTTTGTGAAGCTAAATTATTTGGAGTATATTGATCGCTAAGGCCATTTGGTAAAGTGGAAGTTGCATTAAAAGTATGCGTCCCAGTAGTCGTTGTGATAGAATTAAGTGTAACTATTTCAGTTGAACCTGATGATAAATTACCAGTCCAAGAAAAAACTTGATTTGCTCCAGCATCAATATTGTACGTTATGGTAGCAGAAGTTAAAATTGAAGTTCCAATATTTTTTAAAGATACTTGCGGAGAAAATGTTGTAAAACAATATGTGCCTGATGGAGCAACTATGTTTGAAACACTTACATCATTGGCAAATACCGGATTACAACCATTGGAACTTGTTAAACTTGCTCTTAATCCCCCACTTGTTAGTGATGAAGTCATTCTAGTTGCTTGATTCGCGGTAAATTGACTTTGACACAAATCAGATGAATAATCCATAAAATTGTGAACATATAAATCTCTGTCAACACTATTGCATGTTGCATCAATTGTATTTATGAGACAATCAGAATTTGATCTTTTGTGCGGAGGAGTATCGGCAACACAATCACCTACATTACTTCCACATAGATTTCCAGCTGCTGGACAAGTTGAACCAGATCCATCTCCCTCAAAAGTGTGGTATAAATTTAATGCGTGTCCAACTTCATGAATTGGTGTAGCATTTCTATTTGTGTATGATTTTAAATTGTAACCCAAAGCACCATTTGGGTCATATCCAAATGCATTATAAAGCATTACTGCTCCATCAACTGTTGGTCCTGCGCCCGGAAAATAAGCATATCCTTGAGTTCCAGCTCCACCATCATTATTATCAATTTCAGAAACAATCCAAAAGTTATAATAACGAGTATTGTCCCAAACACTTAAGGCCTTAACAGATGTTTCAGTAGCTCCTCCTGTTCCAATTCCTCCAGTGGAATATCCAGAAAGACTTGTTCCGTTAATTCTGTTTATTCCTGAATGTGGATTTCCACTTGGATCTCTTTGAGCGAGGCAAAATTGAATGTCTGTATTTACTCCATTGTAGGGAACTCCATTGGAATATGCTGTATTTAAATTGTCAATAGCACTTTGAATTTGTGCTGTTGAAATATTTGTTCCAGATCCAATTGTCTCACCTTTATGAATTATATGAATTACCACCGGAATAGTTAAAACGACTTTTTCAACTAGAGGATTACGTGCAAAATTTTCAATATGAATTTCTTCTTGTTGTCTCTTCAAAGAATAAGTTGGGTCATTTTGTAAAAGTTGTTGGTGTTTTTCTGTAAAACCACATTTTTCATTAAAATTTGATGGATTTGAAATAGGGTCTTTTATTTGCTGACTAAACGACAGAAAGTTTAAGCATAGAACAAAAGCGAATACGTTTTTAAATTGTAGAGATAATTTCATACTTGCATTTTAACATTTGAGCTGTTAAATTATGAAAATTATTTTAATTTGCAAAAAAAACATATTTTTTTAAGTTTGAGATTAAAAAAATATGTTTTTAATTTAATTTGAATTATTTAACTTTCTCTTTTTTCTTTTCTTCTCTTTTTACTTGAAGTTCGTCAAATTTCATTTTTTGCTTTTCATCTAAAATTAATTTGATTTCATCTTGAGTTGATTTTTGAAGTGAATTTAACGTTGTTTTTTTCTCTTCTTTGGTCAATGCACTGTTTTTTCTAATTTTTTCTGCTTTTTTAACCGAATTTAATTGAATGTTGTAAACGGTTTTTTCTTGTTCATCACTTAAAAATAATTTTGAATCCAAGTGATTAGTTAAATTCTCAGATTTTTGTTCTGGACTCATTTTTTGTTCTGGACTCATTTTTTCTTTACCTTTTTCTTGTGCGCTTAAGATTTGCGCTGATGCTAAAATGCAAACTGTTAAAATGATTGATTTCATGGTTTCTATTTTTAAATTATATAAGCTTTGACAAAACTAATTAAAAAAGGTTTAATAAAATTTAAAATAATTTGTTGAATCAGTATAAAAAACATGAACTTTATGTAAAAAAAACATTACTAGGGTACCATTAGATGTTACTTCTTTTTTGTTTAAAAGCGATTCGAATTCCAACAAAAAATCTTATTCCTTGATTTGGTGCATAAACATAAGCGGGATCAAAACCTAATGCAAAAGGATTTGAATTCGTTGAAAGAATCTTTCCTTCATTGCTTGTTTCAACTCCTTTGTCAAAAGGATCAGAAGTTCTAGCTATTAAAAAAGGAGTGTTTTTAGCAGGTGTCCAGTTTAATATGTTTTTAATTCCTCCGAAAAATGCAATTTCTTTTTTTGTTTTGTACGTAAATTGTACGTTTTGAATGGAATAAGTTTTTGAAAATTCGGGCCTTGGGTCTAAATCGTTTAAGATAGGTAGTCGCATTGGTCCAACAAAATTCCCTGTGTAATCAATTGTTAAAGGAAAATTTTGAAAAGAATAGGAAAATGTATAATTTCCACTTACTTTTTCTGTTAATAATTGTTGTTCTTTGGTTCCATTTTCTACAGAATTTACCTCCATAAAAGTAATTCCAGTTTGAAAAGAAAAATGGTTGTTTTTTGTTAATTTAAAATCAATACTCGTGCCTAAACTTTGCGCATATCCTGAACTGTTGGTATAGATGATTTGATTTGAATTCGTTAAGTAATCTGGGATAATTCTGTTGGAAAAATAGGTGTAAAAACCTTGAATGTCAACTTCGAAATTCACGTTTTGTTTGATTTTCTTTGAATAAGTTATTGATGAATTGATACTTTTTGATTTTTCTGGATTTAAATTTTCTGAGATTACGATTTGTCGTGAACCTGTCAAGGACGCGTGATCTTCTGAAAATAAATTTACAATTCTAAAACCTGTTCCTGCATGAATTCGGAATTGAAACTTTTCACTTATTTTATGTAAAAATGCAAATCTTGGTGTGAAAATAAATTTATGTTCTTTGTGGTAATCTGTTCGAAATGAATACAGTAATGTTGCTTTTTGTCCAGTTTTAATGTCGTGTTGCCAAAATGCACTCGGAATTCTTGTAATTAACTTTTCGTTAACAGGAATAGAATCTAAGCTCTGGGTTAAAAAGGTATTGTCGTCATAATGCGTTTCACGGTAAGTTAATCCTGAAAAAAACTGATGAATATTGTGCTTTTTATCCCATGTTAATTGAAAAAACGCTAATTCTTGATTGGCATCAAATTGATTTGTTCCATAGAAACTTCTTTGTTGATGAAAATTCAAATGACTTAGGAACAGAATTTTTTCCTTTATCGGCAATTGATACATCAGATTTATTTCTCCACGTTTGATGTTAATCGCTTCGGCATAAATACTGTCACCACCTAAAAAATTTTCGTTCCAATTTAATTCTCCACCCCAACGTTTTTCCTGCAAATACCTCCCATTTATTGTAAATATTTTTTTGTCTTTCCGTTCAATTTGAAATTTTTGGAAGACTGAAAATCTATTTTGTAATGGAATATCAGTAAAGTTATCCTTATTTTGATCTAATTTTAAATCATTGTAAAAATGATTGAAACTTGAAAATGAATGTATTTTTTTTCCAATTAAAAAATTGACTCCTAAATCTGTATTGCTTTCCAAGTGACTTGTAATAAAATTTTGAAATTGAATTTCAGGATTTTTAGTTGGCTTTTTAGTAAAAGCGTGTATCACACCAGCAACAGCTTCACTTCCGTAAATGCTAGAAGCTGGTCCCTTGGTGATTTCAATCCGATCGATTAAAAAACTTGGAATTCCTGACAAACCGTAAACTGAAGAAAGTCCACCAACGATGGGCACACCATCCAAAACAATTAAAGTGTAGGGACCTTCCAAGCCATTTAGGTGAATATCACTTGTTCCACAAACATTGCAATTTACCTGCGGTCGCACACCATTCATGCAATCCATCATGTCCATTAAGTTTGGAGTAGGATTTTTTGTAAAGAACTTTTTGTCGTAAACATCTGTAATGATTGGATTTTCCAACCTATTTACTTCCTTGATTGTGCCTATCAAAGAAATTTCCGCAAGCTCATTTAATTTAGTGATGAATTCAAAAATTATTTCCTTTTCTTGGATGTTTTTTGGACTAATCTGAATTGTTTTGGTTTCAAAACCTAGGCAATTACAATTTACAAGAAACTTATTTTCGTCGCTATGTGTAAAAGTGAAATTCCCAGACGAATCAATGAGAATTTTTTGTTTTGAATTTGTAATACCTACGATACAATTTTTAAAATCTATTTTTTCAGATGAAATAATTTTTCCTTTAAAATCAAAATTTTTAATATCATTTTGGGAGTATATATTTATTGAAAAACAAAGTGATATTAAAATTATTCTATACATAAAACTATATAGTTGTTTGTGCAAAAGTAATAAAGTTAGGATGTTCTAACAATTTTTGTATCATATTTTATTTTATATTTGTAAAATGCTTAGTATCACAGAGGAAAATTACATCAAACATATTTTGAGTTTAGATCTTGAATCTATTTCAATTTTTGGCGTTGGAACGAATGAATTGGCTTTAAGTTTATCCGTAAAACCATCTTCGGTAAATGTTATGCTCAAAAAGCTGCGTGAAAAATCATTAATTGAATATGAAAAATACGGTAAAATACAACTAACTGAGAAAGGAAGACTATTTGGAATGACAATTGTCAGGAAACACCGACTTTGGGAAACTTTTTTGTATCAAAAATTGGATTTTACGTGGGATGAAGTTCATGAAGTTGCAGAACAATTAGAACACATTCAGTCAGTGAAATTGGTGGAAAAATTAGATAAATTTTTAGGTTTTCCAAAAATAGATCCGCATGGTGATCCAATTCCAACTGAAAAAGGAGAAATAAAAATTGTCTCTAAATTATTTTTATCGGAAATAGAACCTGGAAAAAAATGTAAAATGGTTTCTGTGAAAGACAATTCTGCAGTTTTTTTGAAGTTTGTGCAAGAATTAGGCTTATCAATAAACAATGAAATTGAGGTATTGTCTAAATTAGATTTTGATGAATCTATTGAAATTTCTGTAAATAATCAAAAATCTAGGGTAAGTAAAAAGTTTGCCCAAAATATTTGCGTGATTCTTAGTGATAAAAATTAACTTTGTCAAAAAAATATTAAAATATAAAAAAAATGAAAGAATTCTGGTTATTGTTAAGTCCTTGGAAAAAGTTTAAGTTGGTAATAACAATTTTATTAACTTTATTCATAATCATTTTTGCAATTATCAATTGGCAGGAAACAAAAGTTAATTTCATCTTTTTCAAAATTGAAATATCTGTAACTTTATTAATAATTGTTTGCTTGGTTTTAGGGTATTTATCATCCACAATTTTTGATTATGGAAAGTTTAAAACAAAAGAACGAGAAATCATCAAATTGAAAGATAAAATCAGTATTTTAGAAGCAGAAATTGTTGTTGAAGAAAAATGATTTAAGAATGGAATTTTAAACATGAAACGCCGTTAAGGAAATCTTAAAGGGAAATTCAGTCTTGAATCGAGCAGGAAAGGCACGAGTGTTATTTGTTTGATTCCCTTTTTTAGGTGTGAAGGTAAATTGTTTTAAAAAGGATATTTTCAATTAGGAAAAGTATTTTCAGATTTACTTTAACGAAAACAATTTTAATCCGTAACTTAGTAAAAAAAATTATAAAAAGCATGAAAAAAATAATAGTTTCAACACTTTTTACTCTTTTAATTTTTGCGTCATTATCTCAAGATAACAATATCGAACAAGGAAATTGGGATCCAGCTATTTATAGGGTTGGAGAAATTTATCCTGGATATATTGTAAACATGAAAGGCGATACGGTTGAGGGTTTTTTAAAAGCCGACACGCGCTGTTCAATTGCAGGAGTAGGTTCAAGTAATCAAAATCAAGTCACTTTTTACCAGAATCAATCAGATAAAAAACCGTTGGCTAAATATAAACCAGATGAAATAAAGGCTTATAAAATTGCAGATAAAGTATATCAATCTATAACATATAGTGGTGGATTACTAAAAAAACCAAATTTTAATTTGGTAGTTGAAGATGGAGCAATTCGAATTTATGAATGGTATTCAACGGTTGAAAACTATATGAGTATTACAAGAAAAAAAGATGAAAGTTGGCAAGATTATGACAAAAGATGTTTTGAAACAAAAATTATTATCGCCAAAGATCCGAAAGAGCCAATGGAGCATAGTTCTTTAGGTTTGGGTTTCGCAAAAAAAAATGCCTGCTTTGATTTCTGACAATACTGAAATGTCCAAAAAGGTTGCTGACAAAGAAAAAGGATTTACTTTTTTGAATATGTTTGCGGTGATTAAAGAATGTAATAGTTGGTTTTCAACAAAATGAGTCATATTTATTTCAATTAACTCAAATAAAAAGTTAACTCAAAAAAACAAATAGAAAATTAATTCATTGCGTCATAAATTGAAGCATTGCGGCCGGAAATTATAAAAAAGTAAATTGCTGTAATTCTTTTAATTACCTAGTACGAAATCTGTTTAATTATTGTCCAAAAAAGTTAATGGTTTTTTAGCCACAAAAAAAGGAGCCATAAGCTCCTGTGTCAAAATGAATTTATTGATATTCGTTAAAACTTATGCCAATTTAACGTTTACAGCATTCAATCCTTTTTTACCATCTTGAAGGTCGAAGGTTACTTCGTCATTTTCATTAATTTTGTTAATTAAACCTGAAACGTGAACGAAATATTCTTTATCTGTTCCTTCCTCTTTAATGAAACCAAATCCTTTAGTCTCGTTAAAAAATTTTACTATTCCTTTATTCATATTGCAATAATAGTAAAAAATCAATTATAAAATTCTTTTTTGAAAGAAAAATCATTTTTTTTTTGCTTAACTTTACCATATTATACTAAAAAAGCATGAAAATTATTGAAGACCTAAAAAAAATATTACCTTATTTTGTTGATGTTTGGCAATATTTAGTAATCATTTTGATTTTTATTATTGCAGCCATTTTTATACTTTGATATGAAGAATATTTGCTGTTATATTGTAGCTTTTTATTCGTTTTTTGGACTAGGTCAGGAAAATTTTGATTCAATTTCTCATATAAATTATGTTGAAGCACACAATACTTTTTTAAACGACGTTTGGGGGCATGTTGATGCTTTTGGTAATGAATATGCCCTAGTTGGAGCTAGAAAAGGCACTTCAATTGTGAATGTAACCATTCCATCAAATCCAATTGAAGTGTATTGGGAAGAAGGCGCAGAATCTATTTGGCGTGATGTAAATACTTGGCAAAATTATGCCTACGTAACGACTGAGGCTGAAAGTGGTTTGCTAATTATTGACCTGAATTCACTTCCAGATGCTGCGGGAATCACTTCGACGTATTACACAGGAACTTTAGGAAGTGAATGGCAATCTGCTCATACTTTGTTTATCGATTCTTCTGGCTATGCTTATATTATGGGTGCAAATAGAGGAAATGGTGGAGTGATAATTTTGGATATCCATACAGATCCAATGAATCCAATTGAAGTAGGGACTTTTGATAATTGGTATTGTCACGACGGCTATGTTCTGGGTGATACTATGTATTTGGCTCATATTGCGGATGGTTTTATGAGTATTGTTGATATTTCTGACAAAGCAAATCCAATTTTATTAGGCATAAAAACAACACATAATACGTTTACACATAATATTTGGACAAGCCCAGATGGTCAATTTGGTTTTTCTACCGATGAGGTTTCGGGAGCATTTATTGGGTCGTATGATTTAACTGATCCAGCAAATATTGTAGAATTAGATTTAGTTCAATCTTCTCCCGGAAAAAATGTGATTCCGCACAATGTGCATTATATGAATGAATATTTAATTGCAAGTTATTATTCTGATGGAGTAGTAATTTTTGATGCTTCAAGGCCACATAATTTAATTCAAGTCGCAAATTTTGACACTTATCCAACTCAAACAACTGGCTTTGACGGAACATGGGCTTCCTATCCATTTTTACCTTCTGGAATAATTGTAGCAGCTGATATAACGGAAGGATTATTCATCGCAAGACCAACGTACAAAAGAGCGTCATTTTTGGAGGGAAATGTTGTAAATAGTTCAAATAATTTGCCTTTAAGTGATGTTGAAGTTGGAATTAGTAACCAAGATTATTCGGAAAAAACCAAAACTAATGGTGATTATGCAACTGGAGTTTCTGGAGATGGAGTTTTTCAAGCAGTATTTTTTAAGGTTGGGTTTTACCCACAAATTATTGATGTTACTTTAAATGCTGGAATTGTAACTGTTTTGAATGTGAGTTTAGTCCCAATTCCGAAATTTAATTTTAAAATTCATGTAAAAGACAAAGTAACAAACCAGGTTATTTTGGGAGCAAATGTGCGTTTAACATCTTCTTTAACTACTGATGGTATTCTTTCAAATGGTTTAGGAGAAGCTGATTTTCAACTTTATTACATAGAAAATTATCAAATTACGGTCGGGAAATGGTTGTATAAAACTAGCTGTTTTGATCAAGAAATAAATCAAAGTACTGGAGAAATAACAGTGTATCTTGAAAAAGGAATTTACGATGATTTTGCATTTGATTTTGGGTGGACAACAAGTACAATTGCTGCCACAACAGGTTTGTGGGAACGAGGAAAACCGAATGCTACTAGTTCAAACTCTGCTCCTGGTTTTGATTCAGTAAATGATTGTGAATCGATGGCTTTCGTGACTGGAAATGACCCAAGTATAAATCCTGACTTTGACAACATTAAATATGGTTTGGTGGCTTTGTATTCGCCAATTTTTGATTTAACTGACGCTAAAACTCCTTTTATTCATTATGAACGTTGGTTTTATAATTTTCATGGGCCATTTCCTCCATTTGATGATACCCTAAAAATTTATTTGTCAAATGGATTAAAAACGGTTTTGATTGATTCTCAGTCATCTGATGTTTCTAAATTTTATTTTTGGAATCAAAAAAGTTACCTAGTTTCTGATTACATTGATTTGACAGAAAATATGCAAATTATTTTGAAAGCAAGTGATTATCAGCCAACAATTAATATTACCGAAGCGGGAATTGACAATTTTTACATAGATTCAATAGATCATTTTAAAATTAAAGAAATACCATTTTCTGGTGAATTAACTATTTTTCCAAATCCAACGCAAGATAAATTGTTTGTTTATAATTCTAAGAAAGATATTGTTTGGACAATTTATGATTTGAATGGAAAAGAAATTATTTCAAAAACAGTACTTGAAAGCGACTTAGAATTTAATTTACTTCAGTTTCAAACAGGAATTTATTTTGTAAAATCTGAAGAAGGAGTTTATAAAATTGTAAAGAATTAATTATTTAAAAACAATTTTTTTAGTCGCAATTTCAGAATCATTTGATAAGACAAATTGGTAAATTTCGTTTGTTAAATGTCCTAAATCACTTTGAATCTGAGTTTCAAAATTTAATTCAATTATTTCAACTAATTTTTCATTGTTTGAATAAATTTAGATTTTATGACACTTTTTGATTGAATTTAGTTTTTTTTCATTTTTACTTTTTCATTGCCAAAATCATTTTTGAATTAAAATTCTTTGAATCAAAAAAAAGTACTTACTTTTGTTTAAAAATTCCAAACATGATTCAAGTTGAAAATTTAAGCAAAGAATTTATCCTTACTCGAAAACTTCAAAAAGAATATGCGACTAAAGACAAAGTTGCAATTGCAGTTGATAACATCAGTTTTGAATGTAAACCTGGAAGGATTTTTTCACTTTTGGGCCCAAATGGAGCCGGAAAAACAACTACGATGCGTATGATTTCAACTTTGTTTGCTCCAACAAAAGGTTCAATTAAAATAGCAGGCATTGATGTTGTTGAAAATCCAAATGAAGCGAGAAAAAAAATTGGTTTTTTGACGGGTTCTACGGGACTTTATCAAAGATTAACACCAAACGAATTAATCAAATATTTTGCAGATTTATATCATGTTCCAACAGATAAATTTGAGGAAAGAAAAGCTTATTTATACGATTTGCTAAATATGAACGATTTTCAGCACAAAAGAATTGGGAAATTAAGTACTGGAATGAAACAAAAAGTTTCGATTTGTAGAACAATGATTCACGATCCAGAAGTAATTGTGTTCGATGAACCAACAAGTGGACTGGATGTTATTACATCAGAAAATATCATAAAATTAATTCGCGATTGCAAAAACCAAGGCAAAACTGTCATTTTTTCAAGTCATATAATGTCAGAGGTAGATTTACTTTCAGACGATTTAGCAATAATTCACAAAGGGAAAATTATTTTTAACGATACATTTCAAAATTTTAAACAACAAATGACAACTGATAATTTGACTTCAGAATTTATATATTTAATTGGTAAACAGTCTTAGGACAACAGACAAAAAGACTCAGAAGTCGAGACTATATGATATTAAAAATTAATTTTCTTATTACACAAAATTTTCTTGCCTTCTAAATCTTAAAATCCTATATCCATTCATAACTCAGCATTCACAACTCATAATTAATTAAAAAATGATTTTCACCATATTTAAAAAAGAATTAAAAGATACACTTAGAGATCGAAGAACAATCATCATGATGGTGATAATTCCTATTTTTATTTTTCCAGTAATAATGACTGTTTTTACAAAAATATCAGATAGTTTTAATTCTGATACGATCGCAAAAACTTTAAATATTGGTATTGTAAACGAAGATAAATCAAATGATTTTTTGAAAAGTTTGAATAATTTACCAAAAGAATTAGGAAAAAGAGAATTGATTATTTTTAAAGACTCAAATGAATTGAAAAAGCAAATTAATTTAGATTCTATTCAATTTGGTGTTTTTGTTCCTCAATCTTACGCTCAAATAAAGGATTCGTTGCTGTCAGCAGATTTGAAAATTTACCACAATGCAACAGAGCTCGGAATGCAAGAGAGAGCGGAGGTTTTTGTGAATGCAATTAATGAAAACATCAAAATAATTCGTTATGCACAATTGAATATCAAGCCTGAACAAATTCAACCTTTAAAAATTTCCTACGAAAATGTTGCTTCGGAAAAAGAAACAATTGGGAAATTAATTGGAGGATTTTTACCTTATTTATTCATTGCATTTGGATTCATGGGTTGCATGTATCCTGCAATTGATCTTTTCACAGGCGAAAAAGAGCGTGGAACTTTAGAAACTTTGCTTACAACTCCCGTTTCAAGGTGGCAAATTTTAATTGGAAAAATGGGAGTAGTTGTCATGTCAGGTTTGCTTGCTGCTTCGCTTACAATGCTGGGAATTTTCCTCACAATTGAAGTTTTTGACATCATCAAAGAACCGAAAATATTGGAAGTTATTCATCAAATTTTGACAGTTAAATTCATTTTTATGTTTTATTTAATTTTGATTCCATTGATTATTTTCTTTGCTGGAGTGATGATTCCAATTGCGGTTTATGCAAAAACCTTCAAGGAAGCTCAAAGTATTATCGCTCCGATGAATGCAATTATTGTTTTGCCAGCAATGGTCGGTTTTTTCCCAGGAGTTGAATTAAATTTAACAACTTCCTGTATTCCAATTGTGAATGTGGTTTTAGCAACAAAAGAATTGATTGCAGGGACGCTTGACGTTGGACTTTTAGCCTTAAGTTCCGGAATTATGATTAGTTTGGCAACGATTTCAATCTTCTTTTCTTACAAACAATTTGGTAAAGAAACGAATTTGGTGAGTTGAAAAAATAAGCTTATTCATCTAATTCTGAGGAAAAATTTCCCATGCAAAAATCACTCTCAAAAAGTTCGCTTTCTATAATTTTATTAATTCTTTTGGCCGGAATTTGGGGGAGTTCCTTCATTTTTATGAAACGAGGAATGGAAACTCTTGATGGTCAGAAAATATTTTCCGACTCGCAAGTTGCTTCATTAAGAATGATAATTGCCTCATTGGTTTTGTTGCCTTTTACATTATTTGCTCTGAAAAAAATTAAAACTGCGAAACAATTTATTTCTTTATCTTTAGTCGGTTTATGTGGCAATTTTGTACCTGCATTTTTATTTACCTTTGCTGAAACTGAACTATCAAGCGGTTACGCTGGAATGTTAAACAGTTTTACACCAATATTCTCTATTATTATTGGTGGACTCGTTTTCAAGCAAAAAATTTCTCCAAATCAATTTATAGGAGTTTTGATTGCTTTTGTAGGAATTATTTTACTCATGATCGCAGGAAATGATTTAAATAATTCTGGTTCATGGAAACATATTTCTGCTATCGTTTTAGCCACTTTTTTATATGCTATTTCCTTAAATACTATTAAACATACGCTTAGTGGTTTCAAATCCATGGAAATTACCGCGATTTCTTTCGGGATTTTATTGCTACCCGGTATCTTTGCCAATTTTCAAACAGATACTTTAACGGTAATTCAAGAAAATCCTCATGCCATGGAAGGTCTGTTTTTTATTGCAATTTTGAGTATCGTTGGAACAGCTTTTGCCTTGATTTTATTTAACAGAATCATCGCTTTGCAATCAACCTTATTTGCCAGTAGTGTAACGTATTTAATTCCAATTGTGGCAGTTATAATTGGATTTGCCTTTAATGAAACAATCAATTTTTACCAAATTGCTTCTATGGGAATTGTGATAATGGGAGTTTTAGTAGCGAATTATTGGAATTTGATTTTTAACAATAGGACAACATAGGTATGAATTATTCACAATGAATTCATAATTTTGCATTCATAACTCATAATTATTTATCTTTGCTAAAAATAAAAATAGCATGTCAAATTCTTTCGGTAAACTTTTCACAATCACAACTTTTGGAGAATCTCATGGATTAGCAATTGGTGGAATAATTGATGGTTTTCCAGCTAATTTTGAAATAGATTTTGACTTTATTCAAACAGAACTAGATAGAAGAAAGCCAGGTCAATCTTCAATTGTTACGCAAAGAAAAGAAGCTGATGAGGTGAAATTTTTGTCAGGAATATTTGAAGGTAAATCAACTGGAGCGCCAATCGCTTTTATGATCGAGAATACAAATGCAAAATCAAATGATTACGTGCATATAAAAGACGTTTACCGACCTTCTCACGCTGACTTTACTTACCAAAAAAAATATGGATTCAGAGATCACCGCGGTGGTGGAAGATCAAGCGCGCGAGAAACAGCCTCAAGAGTGGTAGCTGGAGCTATGGCAAAACAATTTTTAAGAAAAAAAGGAATTGAAATCATTGCTTACGTTGATCAAGTAGGGAATATTAGAATTCCAGCATCAGCTAAAATTGACTTTTTAGAAATAGAAAAAAATCCAGTTCGATGCGCAAATGCTGAGGTGTCTTTAGAAATGGAAAAGCTGATTTCAGAAACAAAAAAGAATGGCGACACAGTTGGTGGTAGCGTTTTTTGCACGATTTCTGGAGTTCCAGTTGGACTTGGAGAACCAGTTTTTGATCGTTTGGAAGCAGAATTAGGAAAAGCAATGTTGTCAATTAACGCAGCTAAAGGCTTTGAAATTGGTTCTGGTTTCGCTGGAATCGAAGAATTTGGTTCACAACATAACGACGTTTTTAATATTGATGAAACGACAAAGACCAATAACAGTGGGGGAGTGCAAGGTGGAATCTCAAATGGAATGCCAATTTATTTTAGAACAGCTTTCAAGCCAATTGCTACTTTAATTCAAAAGCAAGAAAGTATCAATCATGCTAATGAAAATGTTATTGTTGAAGGAAAAGGAAGACATGATCCATGCGTTGTTCCAAGAGCAGTTCCAATTGTTGAGGCAATGTCAGCAATTGTTATTTTGGATTTCTATTTGAGAAATAATGCGATGAAATGAGTTTAATTCTACAAAAAAATGGTGATAATTTACCACATAATACCTATGCGCCTATATGGTAAAAAAAATACTATACGCGTGAAAATAAATCGAAGTGAATTATCCTTTTTAGTTAATGAAAATTTTATTTTTTACAACTAAAATTCAAAACATCCATAAATTTTCTACAACTTTGTTCAATGAAATCAATTTTTGAAAATAAAATTTGTTGGGTTACAGGCGCTTCTTCTGGAATTGGGAAAGAAATTGCAATTCAATTGTCAAATTTTGGAGCAAAAGTGATACTTTCTGCAAGAAATTCAGATTCACTAATTGAAATTAAAAATTCGCTTAAAAACCCAGAATATCATGTTACTTTAAGTTTAGATTTAGAAAAATCAGCTGAATTTCCTGAACTAGCAAAACAACTAATTTCCAAGTTTGGAAAAATTGATTTTTTGTTCAATAATGGAGGTTTAAGCCAACGATCAGAAGCTTCTGAAACGGCTCTAGAGATTGATCGCAGAATCATGGAAATAAATTATTTTGGAAACATTGCTTTGTCAAAAGCTGTTTTACCCTATTTTCAAAAGCAAAAATCAGGACACATAATTGTGATTTCAAGCATTGCAGGAAAATTTGGTTTTTTCTTGCGTTCAGCGTATAGCGCATCCAAACATGCATTGCACGGTTTTTACGAAAGCTTGGCCTTGGAAGAAGAAAAAAACAACATTCATATTACTATCGCTTGTCCAGGGAAAATTAATACGCCAATTTCTACCAATGCTTTGACAAAAAGCGGAGAAAAACATGGCCTGATGGATCACAATCAAGAAACTGGAATGCCAGTTGAAATTTGTGTAAATATTCTTCTAAAAGCGGTTTCAAAAAATAAAAGAGAAATTTTAATTGGATACAAAGAAATCAAAGCTGTTACTTTAAAACGATTTCTTCCAAAATTATTTTGGAAAGTGATTCGAAAACAAAGTGCTGTTTGATTTAGTTGAAATCGAGAGAATTAAATTAATTTTATAATTTGTAAATTTATATTTGGTAGGTTTAAATAATTGAGAAGAATATCTTTCCATCTTTGCCCTATAACAAATTAATGAATCTTCCATCCCAACATAATTTTGTTTCTTGAACATTTTTTCTTTAAGTTTGTACTGACCAATTCACTAAAGTTCAAATACATATTTCATGAAAAAAATTTTACTCTCGATATTTTTACTTTTTTCATTATTATCTTTTGCCCAACCAGCAAATGATGACTGTGATTTTGCAATAAATTTAGTTCCAAGTTTAGATTTAGCTTGTGTTTCAAGTTTGCAAGGAACTGTTTTTCAGGCAACAGCATCTACTCAAACAAATGCTTGCGCTTATGGAAGTGGTGATGATGACGATGTTTGGTATAAATTTACAGCAACTAGTGCAACTCACAAAATCATCATATCAAATGTCGTTGGTTCAAGTATAGACATGTATTTTAGTGTTTATCAAAATCCATGTTCAACTTTAGGAACACAAATTTTATGCTCTGATAATAATTCAAGTAGTGTAGTAAATTTAACAGTTGGAAATGAATATTTTATCCGAGTTTTTACAAAAACTGCGAGTGCAGGACAAACAACTACGTTTAATATTTGTGTTTCAACTCCTCCTCTTAGTCCCGCAAATAACGATTGTAGTGGTGCAATTCCCTTGTTTGTAAATTCTGTTAATAGTTGTGATTCATTAGGTTTTGGAACAATAAATGGAGCAACAAGTTCACCAGAATCAAATAGTTGTTCAGGGACAGTATTTCATGATGTTTGGTATAGTTTTGTTGCAAATGAAACTGCCACTCGCGTAAAAATAAATCCTTTAAATGAATCACCAATAAATTATTTTCATGCAGTTTATTCAGGAAATTGCGGTTCTGTATTAACAGCTTTAAAATGCAGTGATGTAGATTCAAGTGTTGTAACAGGTTTAGTTGTGGGACAGCGATATTTTGTTAGAGTTTATTCAACTACTGCCGTTTTAGAAGGAATTGTGTGTGATTTTTCTATTTGCATCAGTTTGCCGCCAACACCACCAATAAATGATGAATGTATAAATGCAATTCAACTAACTGTAAACAGTGATTTTCAATGTGGATTTTCTACATCTGGTGTTACAACGAATGCATTACCTTCAAACCAACCAAATTATTGTAGCACAAATTATGTTTATGCAGATGATGATGTTTGGTATAAATTCACTGCCACTCGGACAACACATAGTCTTTCGATTGTAAGTTTAGGGGGAAGTGCAGCAAGTATTAATTATTCTGTCAGTCGAGGAACGTGTTCAGCTTTATTTTCTCCAAGTTTATGCGGAGATAGTTTTTCTCCTGAAACAAATTTAATGAATAATTTAATCATTGGAGCAGAATATTACGTGAGGGTTTACAGTACTTCAACTGCCCAAAACCAAACAACTACATTTACTCTTTGCATTGGAAGTCAGCCAATTCCTATAAATGATACTTGTTCAGGTGCAATTGAACTTACCGTCAGTCCAACAAACACAATTATTGGCAATGTTGTATCAACTTTATATTCATCGCAATCAACGGACACAACTGATTGTGCAACAGCTGACTTAGCTGATGTTTGGTATAAGTTTACAGCATTAGATACAAGTCATGTAATCAATATTTATGGTTCTTATCTTAATTCAGCAGATCATTTAGAATACGATTTTTACAGAGGTACTTGTCAGAATTTTGTTGGAAATTCATTTTGCGATAAACAATACGCAAATCAATTAAACGGTCTAACAATTGGAGAAGTGTACTACATAAAAGTACACGGACCTTTAGTTACAATGAATCCAATTTCAACTGGGATGTATATTAAAACTGTTCCTATTCGAGAAATAAATGATGAATGTACTAATGCAACTTTGATGGAGATTAATGGTGATATTATTTGCGATACGATTTATACTGGATCTCTTTTTAGTGCAACTCCATCAATGAATCCGGGGAATAGATCAACTCAAGATGATGATGTTTGGGTGAAATTTAAAGCCGATGCAGCTGCTCAAGCTATTTCGATTTCTGATCCATTAAATGCAGGTGTTTACTTTGATATGTTTTTTTATAAATCTTGCAATGACTTAACGCATTTTGATGCTGTTTCCTATTCTCGAGGATATATTTTACAAAGTTTAATTCCAGATTCAATTTATTACATTCGAATTTCGTCAGCTCATGCATCAAACATTTATATTAATCCTTTTGAATTATGCATAAAAAAACACGATACGCCAATTAACGATGATTGCTCAAATGCCTTGCCAGTTTATGTCAATGAAGGTGTTGTTTGTGATAGTATCGTTTCTGCAACAATTTATAAAGCGACTGCTTCTGCTGAAGTAAATTCTTGTTTGGGACTAGATGATGATGATAACGATGATGTTTGGTTTTCTTTTGAAGCAAGAAATGCAATTCAATTTGTGAAATTTACAAGAACTATCGGAGATTATATGACCTTCAAATATGCACTTTATTCAGGTGATTGTTCAAATTTGACGCAAATTAATTGTTATAATTCTGATGCGGAAATTTCAGGATTAACAGTTGGGGAAACCTATTTCATCAGGGCTTTTTCTGTTGGAACTGTCTTGAATTTAACTACCAATTTTAATATTTGTATTTCAAGTCCACCAGTGAATGATGAATGTATCAATTCAATTTCATTAATTGTAAATCCAGGCTTAACGTGTGTTCAAGATACTGCTGGAACATTATATAACGCAACGCAATCTTCACAAGCAAATAGTTGCGGAGGAAATTATGACAATGATGTATGGTATAATTTTACAGCAACAAATATCACGCATTGGATCAGTTTTCCAATTGCAGGTGGAATTTCTTTCTCTGTTTACGATGCTAATTGCGGTAATTTGGGGAATGCAATCTTTTGTTCTTCAGGAAGTTATGCTTTTAATTATCGTGGAGTAGTTACTAATTTAACGGTAGGAAATAATTATTTAATCCGAGTTTATACAACAAATCCTGGACTTTCCACGACATTTAGTATTTGTGTTGCAACTCCAGGAATAGCACCGCCAAATGATGATTGCCCTAATGCAATTGTAATTCCTACTTTTAATTCATTTTCCTGTGATTCTACTTTGATGTGTAGTATTTCTTCAGGTGTTACGCAATCTTCACAAACAAATCCAAGTTGTGCAAGTACTAATCCACTTGATGTTTGGTACAAATTTACTGCCATAAATACAAAAATGGAATTGAATATTTTCAACAATGATACAGTTCCAATGAGTATGACAAAAGCAATTTATAGTGGAGCATGCAGTGGAATTAGTTCAGCAATAGTGTGTGATTACGCGACTAATAATGTTTTGCAAAATTTAAGTGTTGGAAATACGTATTTTGTCAGGATTTTTCCAACGGTTGCTGCTGGATATCCTCTTCCAGAATTCAGACTTTGCATGAAACGCTTAGAAGTACCGCCGAATGATGAATGCGCAAATGCGATCAATATACCTGTATTTCAAAGTATTTATTGTGATTCTGTTGTTCCAGGAACATTAAAAAATGCATCGACTTCTTCCCAAAGTTTTTATTGCAGTGCCCTAACGCCAATTGCTGATGTTTGGTATAAATTTGTTGCTATATCGACAAAACATACAGTAAATTTATCTGGATTTAGTAACACACCAAGTGCTTACACTCCTTCTGATGTGAGAGTAAATATTTACAGCGGAACTTGTGGAAGTTTAGGAACAGCAATTTATTGTTCTAATTTTAATTCGCCTAGTTATTCTCCTTTATCTGGATTAGTAATTGGTCAAACATATTATGTGCGAGTTTATAATGCAAGTGCTTCTTCAAACAAACAATTGAAATTTAATATTTGTGTAACAATACCTCCTCCACCTGTGAATGATGAATGTGTAAATGCAACTTTAGTTCAAAGTGAAGTCGATAATTCGTGCACAATTACATCAGCTGGAACTCTAAATAATGCAACTCCTTCCATTCAAACAAATTCGTGTTCAAATACAAATGACGATGATGATGTTTGGTATAAATTCACAGCTACAAGTTCAGAACATGCGGTTAATTTGCTTAATGTTTTAGCAAATACAGACATTTATCATTCAGTTTATTCTGGAACATGCCAAACATTACAAAATATAATTTGTAGCGATCCAAATTCGAGTATTTTGACAAATTTAAGCATTGATTCTACATATTATGTAAGGGTTTATTCTACGAGTAATTTAGCTCAAAGTACTACTTTTAAAATTTGTACAGGGCCATATTTGCCCGTTCCAACGTGTGTTGACAATTCTCCTGCTGGAAATGATTGTGCCAATGCAACTTCAATTTGCGATTTCAATGGCTATTGTGGACGAACTTCTGGATATTACACAACAGAAAGTTGGTTAGAATTTGATACTACTTTCTGTGGAACAATTGAAAACAATTCATTTTTATCTTTTACTCCAGATTCAGATTCAATTGCGTTAAACGTATGGACAACAAGTTCAGTAACGAATCTTGGAATTCAAGTTTTTATTTTTGACGCCTTAAATTGCCAAGGTCCAGTTGAAAATTTTGCTTGTTGGGACCCAAATTACGTTCCGCCAGGACATAAATTACTTACAGCAAGTGGATTAACACCAGGAAACAAATATTACATTATGATTGATGGTCAAGGCGGAGATATTTGTGATTATGTTTTTGGTTCAACAAGTAGCATTTCAAACCCAATTTCAATTTCGCCTCAACAAGTTGATATTTGTTTGGGAGATTCAGTTTTATTGACTGCAACAGGTGGAGATGAAACATTTTCTTGGAGACAAAGTGCTGATATAACAGAGATTTCTGAAAATTCAGTATATTTTAAACCATCAAGTTTGGATTCAACTAGGGTTTTTGTTTCTTCATTTGTAAACAATATTTCTTGTACTTCAGAAATTGAATATCAAATTAATGTGAGAGCTTGTATTTGCCCAATAATAGCTACAAATAATTCTGATTCTTGTGTCAATAATTCCTTTGATTTATTTGCGACAGATGTTTTTGGAGCAAGCTTTGAATGGCAAGATCAAAATGGAATTGTTTCAACTTTACAAAATCCAACCAACATAAATCCTCCAAATATTGCAGGAACACACATCTACACTGTAACAGCAACAAATGGAACAGAAACGTGTTCAGCAACAACTCAAATAACAGTAAATCCAATTGATGAATCAGTCTTTGCATACACTGATACCATTTTTTGTTTAAATGAAGTTACAATTTCTCCAATTATTTCGGGGTTACTTGATGGAACTTTTAGTTCTTCAAATCTAAATTTAATTATTAATCCAAATTCTGGTGACATCGCAGTTTCAAGTGCTTCAGCTGGAGATTACGAGATTACATTTGTTTCTTCAAGTTCATGTCCTCAAACTTCGACAGAAACAATTTCCTTTGTTGGAGTTCCAACCGTAAACCCAGTTTTGAATCAAATAATTTGCTTGGATGAAGTCTTTTCTTCAATTATTTTTTCTGGTTCAAATGTGGATTCATTTTCATGGACAAATGACGATTCAAGCATAGGATTAGGTACAAGTGGATCAGGAAATATTGCTTCTTTTCCACCATTAATTGACAATGCGATTGCTACAATTGAAGTTACGCCTGAAAATTCAGTTTGCTTTGGGGCTCCAATCAATTTTACATTAGCTGTAAATGCTTTTCCAGCAATTAATTCAATTTTAGATCAAGAAATTTGTTTAGGAGAATCATTTTCTGAAATAGTTTTTTCAGGTAATAGTGTAACAAATTATAGTTGGACAAATGATAATTCAGCTATTGGTCTAAATTCAAATGGAGTTGGCGACATTCCTACTTTTATGCCGACAAGTGATAATATCAGTTCGATTATTACAGTTGTTCCAGAAAATGCAACTTGTTCAGGTAATCCAATAACATTTGCTTTGACAATTTTAGAAAGTCCACAGATTACTTTTTCACAGCAAAACCCAATCTGTTCCAATGTCACTTCATTTCCATTGTCAAATGGAAGTCCAGCAGGCGGAACTTATACTGGAAATTCAGTCGTAAACAATGTTTTCAATCCATCACTTGCGGGACTAGGTTATCAAACAATTTCTTACACTTTTATTGATGCATTATCAAATTGTTCGACCACAGATTCTTTTCAAATTGAAGTTGTCGATTGTGCAGGATTGAATGAAAATAATGCCAACAATTTAATTCAAATTTTCCCAAATCCAACCGATGGAATTTTGAATATTT
>CANLGD010000038.1 GCA_947490145.1 Flavobacteriia bacterium | reverse complement strand
ACCTTTGAGAGAAATTGAAGAAAATCGTCCCAGTCAAGAAAAAATGTTTGAAACTTGGGAAAAAGTGAAGAATAATTAAGAGTTAAAAGTGAAGAGTTAAAAGTAAAGAATTATTGACTAAACTAGTCGAATGTAACTTCTTTAAATATAAAATCATGTTGAGAATTGTAAATCTGTGTTTAATTAAATATAATTTTTTCATTGCTTTTTGTTCTGTTGCTGCAATTTTATATTTCTCTATTTTAACGGGAGTAAAGATTTCAATATTTTATTACATTTTTACTTTTTTTGGAACTTTGGCAGTTTACAATTTATTTCGTTTATCACTTTCTTTTTCTCAAATTTTCAAAAAAAATCAGGAAAAATTAAGTCAAATCTTAATTATCGTTGGTTTACTAATCTGCTCAATTTCTTTCATATTTATTCCAGGAAATTCCAAATATTCCTATATTCTTCCTTTTATACTTTCCTTCTTGTATCAATTTTCTTTTTTCGGTGAGAAAAATTTAAGAAGATTTCCTTACTTCAAAATTTTAATCATAGCTTTTGTTTGGTTATTGATGACACTAATTCCATTTTTTGAAGCTGATTTAAATCCTGAAAAATTAACTCAAATTTATTTTCTATGTTCATCTCAATTTTTATTTTACATCAGTCTTGCAATTCCATTTGATGTTTTTGATCAAGAGAAAGATGAAATAAAAACTTTGGCAAAAATTATTGGGCCCCAAAAAGCAATTAATGCATCCATTTTTTCGCTTTTCTGCTTTTTACTGATAAATTTGCTAGAGAATTCTAATTTTGAACATAAAATTGCACATATTTCATTCACTTTTATTGCTTCTTTAAGCTTACTTAATTATAAAAAATTCCAAACATTAGCAGCACAATATTTCTTTATTGATGGATTAATTATTCTTCAAGTAGGAATCTTTTTTTTAATTTCAAAATGAAAAATTTAATGAAAATAATTATAAAAAAGGACCTTTATTCCGCTCAAAATCAAGAATAA
This sequence comes from Flavobacteriia bacterium, assembly GCA_947490145.1. Classification (GTDB taxonomy): domain Bacteria; phylum Bacteroidota; class Bacteroidia; order Flavobacteriales_D; family Crocinitomicaceae; genus M2408. The sequence goes on along the minus strand of CANLGD010000038.1, from coordinate 26,691 downwards.
TGCAATAAATTTAACAAAGTTTATACGACAAAAAAAGGAAATTCATAAATGAATTTCCTTTACTATTTTTATTTGAACTATTAGCTAAGAATCAATCATAACTCATCGTTCATAATTCACAACTCTTTAAACAAGCATCATCACTGGATTCTCAATTAACTGTTTCAACGTTTGCAAGAAAGCTGATCCAATTGCTCCGTCAACAACTCTGTGGTCACAAGAAAGACTTAATTTCAAGACATTACCCGCAACAATTTGTCCGTTTTTAACAACTGGTGTTTCTTTAATTTGTCCAACTGATAAAATACAACCGTTTGGAGGATTAATAATCGAAGTGAAATCTTCAATTCCATACATTCCTAAATTTGAAACGGCAAAAGTTCCACCTTGCATTTCTTCTGGTTTGATTTTTTTATCTCTCGCTCGGCTAGCTAAATCTTTAATTTCAGCACCAAGTTGAGAAATTCCTTTTGTATCAGCAAATTTTACAACTGGAACAACTAAACCTTCTTCAACTGCAACTGCAACACCAATGTGAATGTGGTTGTTATAACGAATAGATTCACCCATCCAATCTGCATTAACTTTAGGATGTTTTCTTAAAGCAGCAGCAACCGCTTTGATTATCATATCGTTGAATGAAATTTTTACGCCTTCAACAGAATTAATTGCTTTTCTAGCTGCAATCGCGTTATCCATGTCAACTTCCATTTTCAAGTAAAAATGTGGAGCTGAGAATTTTGATGCAGATAATGTTTTTGCAATTGCTTTACGCATCTGCGAATTTGGAACCTCCGTAAAAGATTCAACTCCTGCTGGAGCAGCTTGGAAATTTTGCGTAGCTGGAATATAAGGAGTATAATGATCTACATCTCTTTTTACAACGCGTCCACCATCACCAGTTCCAGATACTGAATGAATATCAATTCCTTTGTCTTCAGCAATTTTTTTAGCCAGTGGCGAAGCAATTATACGACCATTTGAATTTGCAACAGGAGCAGAAACAGCAACTGGATCACTTACTTCCACTTTCGTTTCAGCAACAGCTTTTGGAGCCTCAACAACGGGTGCAGGAGCACTAGCTTTTGATTCAGCAACTGGAGCAGCCACATTTGCAGCAGCTAAAATTGCATTCACATCTTCTCCTTCTTTACCGATAATTGCAATAATGGTATTTACAGGAACTGTTTTTCCTTTTTCAACGCCAATATGCAATAAAACTCCATCATAAAATGATTCAAATTCCATTGTTGCTTTATCCGTTTCGATTTCAGCTAAAACTTCTCCAGAAGTAACTTTATCACCCACTTTTTTGTTCCATTCAGCAACAACTCCATCAGTCATGGTGTCACTTAATTTCGGCATATATACTATTTCGGCCATTTTTTTCTTAGATTAAAGACTGTAAGACGAAAGAAATAAGACTTTATTTTTAGTATAAGTTTTATTCTTTTTACTTAAATCTATTTTATTATTATTTTTTAAATTCAAGAATTAAAAATTGAAAATTTTGATAAGAATTCTACTATTAAATTCATTCAAAATTCATAACTCAAAATTCATAAATATTTTCAGTATTCTTTTATAAATGGATAATCAACTTGTGTATAAACATCTTCATACAATTCATGTGCTTCCGGATAAGGAGAATTTTCAGCAAATTCAACTGCTTCTTCTACTTCTTTCTTAACCCACTCTTGAATTTCTGTGATTCCAGCTTCTGTCAACCAATTGTTTTTTTGAATCATTCTCAAACAATGTTCAATTGGATCTTGTTCCATCCACTCATTTACCTCATCTTTTGAACGGTATTTTTGTGGATCAGACATTGAGTGACCTTTATATCTGTAAGTTCTGATATCTAATAAAGTTGGTCCATCACCTCTTCTAGCTCTATCACATGCTTCAGCAATTGCTTCGTGCACAGCTTCTGGAGACATTCCGTTTACCGATTTTGAAGGCATTTCGTAAGAAAGACCAATTTTTGATAAATCCAATACATTTGTTGTTCTTTCAACAGAAGTTCCCATGGCATAATTGTTATTTTCAATAATAAAAATAACTGGTAATTTCCACAACATAGCCATGTTGAAAGTCTCATGCAAAGCACCTTGACGAACAGCACCATCACCCATTGAAACAAAAGCTACATTATCTGTACCATTATATTGTTCCGCAAAAGCAACACCTGCTCCCATTGCAATTTGAGCACCAACAATCCCGTGTCCACCCATGAAGTTTTTCTCTTTATCAAAAAAGTGCATAGAACCACCTTTTCCTTTAGAACAACCCGTAGTTCGACCATATAATTCAGCCATTAAAACACGTGGATCAGAGCCTAAACCCAAGGCATGAGCATGGTCTCTGTATGCTGTCATGTGTTTATCTGTTGAACGTGAAGCACTTACCGTACCAGCTACAATTGCTTCTTGACCGATGTATAAGTGACAAAAACCTCCAAACTTTTGCTGAATATATAACATTCCTGTTTTATCTTCAAATTTACGCATCAAAAGCATGTCTTTATACCATTTGATATAGGTTTCTTTTGAAAATTTTGAAGTAGAAGCTGATTCGCTTTTTTTAGTTGATTTACTTGGTTTCAATACTGCTTTCGTTGCCATATTTTTTCGCTATAAGAGTCGCAAATATAAGAATGTTGAATTTATAAATCAATTCTTTTTGCACTTTTTTACTATTTATTTTATTAATTATTTTATTAAATCGATTTTTAACAAGTGTTTACTTAGTGTAAAAGGGACACTAAACTCAGCTTGTCCCATGGCATATGGTGCAATTTCATAAGAATTATACAAAAAATGAAATCCTTTATCGTCAAAATAAAAGTTATTGTTGCAAGTAAATTTATTTTTTTCGAACCAAAATCCTAATTCTTCCAGATCCTCCGTTCCTAAGTCTAATGCAGTCCTAAATTCCTCCTCAGCAATTTCATTAAACTCATCCAAATTTGAAATAAAATCTGATAACATTAATTCTCTGCCATTTTTTTTATCAATTATCATATACTGTTGATAGGAATTTCCGTGCGCTCCGCCGGTATAGGTGTAGATAAAATTGGATAAAGTAATAAACTTTTCATTTTCATCTAAAACCTTGCAATCAACTTCAAAAGCCCAAAGTGCGCTATATTCTGAATCTGAATAATCTTGTAATGCTTTCTTATGAAAGGAATCTAAGCAAGAAATAAAAAATTGATTTGATAATTTCACTTCTTTTTTATCACGTTCTTCAAAATTGCTACTCAAAAAGACAAAATGTGCAATAGCTTGATTTACAGAATCTTTCCAGATAGAATCCACTTTAGAGTAATATTGATAATGAAGGGTTAATTTTGAAGTATCAATTGAATTTTCAGAAATCATAATGCGAGAAATTATTGAATCTTGCATCACTTTTTCAACTTTCAAATCTTGGATAATTAGAACCTCATCACTGTTCTTTTTTAAAAAACAAGAACTTAAAGTTAAAATTCCGAAGGTGAAAAAAAATAGGTACTTTTTCATTCCATTCCAAATGGAAAAATTAATAAATCACCTATTTTATCAAAAACAAATGTTTTGCCAGACTGCGAAACCAACGTAATGTTAATTTGTTTTTCTTGACGCATTTGGGATTCTGCAATGACTTGTCTACAAGATCCACAAGGTGAAAGGCAATCATCAGCTTGAATTAAATCTCCCTTAGCAACAATTGTAATTGATTTTATAGTTTCATTTGGATGATTTGCACCAACAAAAAATAAAGCAACTCTCTCCGCACAGAGCCCGGAAGGATAAGCAATATTTTCTTGATTATTACCGGAAATTATTTCGCCATTTTCAAGTTCAACAACTGCTCCAACACGAAATTTAGAATATGGAGCATATGCCTTTTCTGCAATTTCATAAGCTTTTGAAATAAGTAATTGTTGATGAGAATCTAATTCATTGTAATGATTTAATTCTGTGTAATTTACCGTGATTGATTTTTTCATCTAAAAAAAATTGGGGAGCAAATATAAGTATAAATTTAAGAATTTCTCCTATAAATAGAATTTAGTGGTATTTTTGACTATTAATATTTATTTACAGCCAATGAAACTAATCTTATTTTCACTATTTAGTTTTTCGTTTACTTGTTCTATTCGTTCGCAAGTGAACTATTCGGTAAATATATTAAATGAAAGAGAAATCCATCAAAAAGAATTTGTTGAAAATATTCTTGATTCTACTGAAAAAGCCAATTTTCAAGGAATTTGTTATTTTGATATCGATACCAACTTTATTGTTGAAGCAAAATTTACGCGCAAAAAAGGTAAAAAATTCATCATGCCAATGTCAAAAAAACGAACTGTTTACTATCGAAAATATGGAGAATTAAGTTTTACGGTAAATGATACCATTTGCATTTTACAACTATACGAAAACCTTAGTTTAAAAGGAAATAAAGAATTCAAGGATTACTTATTTCTTCCTTTTAAGGATAAAACCACGGGGAAATCAACTTATGATGCTGGACGCTATTTAGACGTTTACAAATCTAAAAATGTCATTTGGATTATTGATTTCAACAAAGCTTACCAGCCATATTGCGCTTATTCTGATCGGTATTCTTGTCCAATTGTGCCGCAAGAAAATTCAATTTCAGTTGCAATTTTAGCAGGTGAATGTTATGAAGGAAAACATTGAATTGAAATTCTTTTCAGTCTAATTTTTTCTTTGTAAATTTGCACTTCCTATGATTCAATATAAAAAAGTTGCTTTTTACACCTTAGGTTGTAAGTTAAATTTCTCAGAAACTTCCACAATTTCTCGTCTTTTTGAAGATGCAGGTTTTGCCAAAGTAGATTTTGAAGAAACTCCTGATGTTTATGTTATAAATACTTGTTCGGTAACTGAAAATGCGGATAAAAAGTGTAAACAATTGGTGAAAAAAGCTTTAAAGATTAATCCAAATGCTTTTGTGACGATTGTTGGTTGTTTTGCGCAATTGAAACCAACTGAAATTGCTAAAATCCCTGGTGTGGATTTAGTTTTAGGTGCTAACGAAAAATTTGATATTCTTTCCTACTTAGATAAAACAGATAAATTAGAAGAAACAAAGGTTTCCTTTAAAAACATAAAAGAAACGCAGAATTTTATTCCATCTTTTTCTTACGGAGATAGAACGCGATCATTTTTGAAAGTACAAGATGGTTGTGATTATTTTTGCACTTTTTGCACGATTCCTTTGGCACGAGGAAAAAGTAGAAATGCTACAATTGCAGAAACTTTAATTGAAGCAAAAAAAATTGCTGAGACAGAAATCAAAGAAGTTGTTTTAACTGGCGTAAATATTGGTGATTTCGGTCAAGGAAATAGAGAAAATTTCTTTGAATTAATTCAAGAATTAGATAAAATTGAAGGAATAGATCGTTTTAGAATTTCCTCAATTGAACCAAATTTACTTTCAAATGACATCATCGATTTTTCTTTGACTAATTCTCAGCGTTTTGTTCCACATTTTCACATTCCTCTTCAGGTTGGAAATGACCGAATTCTGAAAGCTATGCGAAGAAAATACGAACGGTCACTGTATGCTGAACGCGTTTCGCACATAAAATCTTTGAGAAAGGATTGTTGTATTGGAGTTGATGTAATCGTTGGTTTTCCAGGCGAAACGGACGAAGAATTTATGGATTCTTACAATTTCATCCGTGATTTAGATATTTCGTATATTCACGTTTTTACCTATTCTGAAAGAGCAAATACAGGTGCACCAAAACTTGGTGAAGCCATTCCTATGGAAAAACGCAGAGAAAGAAGTAAAATGTTACACATTCTTTCTGACAAAAAGAAACGCGCTTTTTATGAAGAAAATTTAGGTTCAATAAGAACAATTTTATTTGAAGCCGAAGAAGACAACGGAATGATGTACGGATTTTCTGAAAATTATGTCAAAGTAAAGATTCCTTTTGATGAAAATTTAAGTAATTCGTTCCAAAAAGTGAAATTAGTTGAAATTGATCGAGATGGGATTGTGAAAGTTGAGGTTTTGAATAAATTAATTTAAACAATTCACCAAAATGCTTGTTTACCGATTGTGTTTTAATTTGTGTACATTTGCACCTGAACAGACAAGCTTATTTGGTTTACAATCATTAAATTTATGGAAACTGTAAGCTCATAAATATAAAGCCTACAAAAAATAATATAAAAAATTAAAAAACACTCATACAATTGAGTAAAATCGCAAAATAAACTATGGCAATCTTAATTTTCTTAGCAGCACATTGGTATTTATCTTTATTCTGTCAAACATTTTTTCTCCACAGATATGCAGCTCACGCAATGTTTAAAATGTCTCCTTTTTGGGAAAAATGTTTCTTTATTTTATCCTGGATTGCACAAGGTTCTTCGTATTTAAGCGCTTATGCATACGGAGTTATGCACAGAATGCACCATACTTTTGCAGATACGGAGCACGACCCTCACTCTCCGAAATACGACAAAACATTATTTTCAATGATGTGGAGAACTAAGGGTGTTTACACAGAAATTTTCTACAAAGAAATTGAAGTTGAAAATCGTTTCACGGAAGAAGTTCCTGAATGGTTTACATTTGAAAAAATCGCACATTCGTGGCTGGCCAGACTATTTTGGGCTGGGGCTTATATCGCCTTTTATATTTTTTTCGCAACTGAATGGTGGATGTTTTTATTTTTACCAGCACATTTTGTTATGGGACCACTTCATGGAGCAGTTATCAATTGGTTTGCACATAAATATGGTTATAGAAATTTTGAAGTTAAAGATACATCGATGAATATATTACCATTTGACTTTTTAATGTTAGGTGAAGGTTACCACAACAACCATCATCACAACAGTGCAAGTGCTAACTTTGGGCATAAGTGGTATGAAATTGACTTAGTTTATCCAGTAATTTTATTGTTAGATAAGATTAAAATTATTAAATTAAAATCTTAATTTTGTTGTTAAGTGGAAAAAATAATGGAAAATTTTGATGATATTCGACCTTACAATGATTCAGAAGTTGCTTCTGTTGTTCAGAATTTAATTATAAATAAGGAGTTCATTAACTCAATTTCAATATTTCAATTACCAAAGCTTAAAAAAATAGCGCCTTTTCTTGCCAATTTTCTCGTTAAAAAAGGACTAAAAAAAAGACTTCTTAACATCAATTCAATTGGGGAATTTCAAAATCAAGTTTCAGTTTACGTCAAAGGAATTTTGGATAAATCATCCAATGGAGTTATTGTTGAAGGACTAAATAACTTATCGCCTGAAAAAGGATATTTATTTGTAAGTAATCACAGAGATATTGCAATGGATCCTGCATTAATTGGTTACCTGTTGCATCAAGCAAAATTGAGAACAGTTGAAATCGCCATTGGAGATAATTTACTTAAAAAAGATTTCGTTTCAGATTTAATGCGCTTAAACAAAAGTTTTATTGTAAAACGTTCTGCAATTGGCCGAGAAAAACTATTAGCAACAAAAAAGTTATCGCAATACATTCATTTTGCAATTGAAAATGGTAACAATGTTTGGATTGCTCAAAAAGAAGGTCGAGCTAAGGATGGTGTGGATAAAACCGATCCAACAATCATCAAAATGTTTCACATGGCAAAAAGAGAAGCTAGTTCTGATGAAATAAAAATGGACTTAAAGGAAGCTATAAATAACTTAAATATCATTCCAGTTTCAATTTCTTACGAATATGATCCATGTGATGAAATGAAAGCCCGAGAATTATTTGAATTAGAAAAAAACGGTACATTTAAAAAAGATGAAAACAGCGATATTAAAAGCATTTCGCGAGGAATTGAAGGGTTTAAAGGAAAAATACAAGTTAATTTCGGAAATGAGATAATTGCCAAAGAATCAGATGCCGCTGTAATTGCGAATCAGTTAGACGAGCAAATAATTTCAAATTATAAATTATTTCCATCTAATTATTTAGCTTATGAAATCTTGCAAAAACAAAATAGCGAACTTGGTTTAAGTTTAGAAAATTTACAGCTAAATTTAGATGAGATCAACTCTAAAAGAGTAGAATTTAATTCAAGATTAGATAATTTCGCAGATGAATTAAGACCTTTTATTCTAAAAATGTACGCAAATCCAGTTTTGAATAAATTAAAATTTATTTAGACTGATTCCTATTAACAAAAGAACACAATTTAAAATATTCTTTTACTTAAATTTGCATTACAAAAAAACTATAAAATGAATAAAATCAAATTAATTGCTGCATGTATTTTCTCAGCAATCTCTTTAATAGATAAGATTTCTGCACAAACTGATGGAGTTTTGACTTTTTCTTTTACACCAATCTCACACAATGGTTTTCAAGGAACAAAAAACGCTCTAGCCGTTTGGATTGAAACTGGAACTGGGGCTTTTGTAAAAACAAAAATTAGAAATGCTGGTCAAGGAGGAGGAACAAGCGATCATTTACCTACTTGGGCCGTAAATTCAGGTGGCAGTTCGAACAACTGTATGTCAAGCGCTTGTAACATAACTGATGCAACTACAGGGGCCACATTATCATCTTTCACACCAAAATCAATTACTTGGGATGGGAAAGATGTCATAGGAACCATGAATGGAACATTAGTTGCTGATGGAACTTACAAAGTAATGATTGAAGAGACTTGGAATCACGGAGCAACTGGAAAAACGCTACGCTCTTTTAATTTTACCAAAGGACCAAATCAAGATTTACAAACTCCAATCAGCGATGCGAATTTTACAAATATTGAATTAAATTGGTTACCTAATCCTGGCTCTAATGTTGGTTTACAAGAATTAGCGACTGAAAACGGAAATTCTGTATTCCCAAACCCTTCTGCTGGAGTTTTTAATGTAAAATACAAAATTGCAACAAAAATTGAAGTGATAAATGAGCTTGGAGAAATTATTCTAGAAGAAAAAGTTTCAAATTTAAACGGAGGTACGAAAGCAATTGATTTATCTAAATTCGACAATGGCTTATATTTCATAAATATATACAATAACGAAGAATACATTATTTTCGATGTTGTTTTAAAGAAATAAAATCAAATAACTTAATTATTTAAGCGTACTTTGAATTCAAAGAACGCTTTTTTATTCTTCAGAAATAATGTCATTCAATTCTGGAGATTTATAAATTTTATAATTTCCATTTTTATCTGAATAAATTAAATAAACCTTCAATTCTTTGTGTTTTTTAACGAATTTCTTGGCTTTTTTCAATCCTAAAACTAATATTCCAGTAGCATTTGCATCAGCGGAAATACAGTCAGGAGCAAAAACGGAAGCACTCAATAAATTATTCTTTGTTGGATAACCTGTTTTTGGATCGATGTGATGCGCATATTTAATTCCATTTTCAATAATAAATCGTCTGTAATTGCCAGAAGTAGCAAGTGCGATATTTTCCAATTTGGCTATTGAATTTAAGGGGTTAGAGGATTCTTTGTTGTCAATAGGCTTTTCAATTCCTACCTTCCAATTTTCTCCATTCGGTTTTTTACCTTTTGCAAAAAGTTCTCCCCCTATTTCTACTAGGAAAGATGAAACTTTTTTCTTAAATAAAAAATCAGCGACAACATCCACAGAATAGCCCTGAGCAAAAGCATTGAAATCAAGCGCTACTCTGGGATCCTTTTTAATTATTTTATTTTCTAATAATTCAATTTTTTCAAAGCCGACAAAATTCAAAATACTGTCAATAACTTCTGGTCTAATTACCATTTTTTTTGTCGGACCAAAACCCCAAGCATTCACTAAAGGGAAAACTGTTGGATCAAAGGCACCATTTGTATTTTTCCAAACTTCTTTCGCTTTAATAAAACACCTAAGAAACATAGAATCTAACTCAACATTTTCCACATTGGCATTTATCCGAGAAATGATCGAATTTGGAATATAAGTAGACAATGATGAATCAAAATCAATTAAAATCTGTGTAATTTCATCTTCAAAATTTCGATTTAAAGAATCAAAATAAGTGATATGATAAGTCGTTCCTTGCGCATTTCCTTCAATTCTTATTATGTTACTTTGAGCAAATAAGAAAACTGGAAAAAATAAAAATATTAAAAGTTTTAAAAAAATCATTTTTTTTAAATTAGAAATGTAAAGTTACATTTTTAGAAGGATTAAGAAGTTAAAAACAGTAAAAAGTTAAAAAAACAAAATATTTAAAAAAAATGTAATTTGAATTAAAAAAATGAATACTTTTAGGCATAACATTTATAAAAAAATCTCTAATAAAAATTTTTATGAATACTAAAACCACCGAAGGAGTAAAAATTTCTGTTCAGCCAATTTACAATAAGAAATTATCTTTTATTGAAGAAAATTCTTTTGTTTTTGAGTATTACATTACGATTCAAAATTCAAACTCTGATAAAGTTCAGCTATTATCAAGAGAATGGTACGTTTACGATACGTTAGGAGAAGCATCTACAATAAAAGGTCTAGGAGTTATTGGAGAGCAACCAATCTTGAAAATGAATGAAACTCATTCCTATAAAAGTTATTCTGAATTGAAAAGTGAAATGGGTTATATGGAAGGGTTTTACACCTTTATCAATTTACAAACGCAAAAGAAATTTAAAGTTAATATTCCAAGATTCCTGCTGATTTTTCCGGGTAAGTTGAATTAACTATTTATTTCCTTAGTTGAAATTTTCGAAAACAAGACAAATCCTAAAATCAAAACAGTCAAAGCAAACATAATTAATACTAAGTTATTAGCTGAATTAACTCTTTTTTGAAGCTCATCTTCTCGTTTTTTTTGATCTAAAAGAAATTCTTTTTCTTTAAATTTTGAATAATTCTCTTCAAATCTATTTTCGTCTTTTTTTAGTTGCGACATTAATTCTTCCTGCAATAAATTATAATCCACAAAATTTAGATAAGCAGATTTAAAATCATTTTTCATTTCATAACATTCACCAATACTTTTTACGGCATCTGCATTCTCTTTAATTAAGTGACTTTTCTGCGCCAAATCTCTTGACTTTGAATAATAATTTATTGCTTTATCATAATTTTCTTTTAGATAATTTAACTCACCCAAATTATAATAACTTTCGCAGGTAAAGCTTGGTTCATTTAATTCCATTCGCAGTTTTAATGCTTTTACAAAATAAGATTCGGCCTTTTCCAAATTTCCATCTTCAACATAAGCAATAGCAATATTATTTATCGCTAAAGATAAACCTACTTTATCTCCATTTTCATAAGCTAAATTCAAACATTTTTCAAGTAAAATAAAACTTTCTTTTTTTCTCTCAGTTGCGAAATAAATTCTAGCTAATAAATAATATCCTTTTCTCAGTCCTTTATTCAGTTTTTGTTTTTTAACTTTTTGCAAGAATGAAATCGCTTCTTTTTCTGCTGAATAATAATTTTCTAATCGCAAAAAAGCTTCGGATATATTCAAATGTGCCATGTAAGATTGATTTTCAGCTTCTAAATTTTTGGCCGATTGCAAGGACTTTAAAAACCAATTTATTGCCTCTCGATTGTGAGATTCAAACATACAGGCAACTCCCATCAGATTTTGAGCATCAGCAAGTAATTCAAAATCACGTTTTCTTTGATAATAATGTATGCACTTTTGTAAATTTTCCTTGCTAATTTTTGTTTTACCTTTTTTATTATAGTAACTTGAAATTATTAATTTGCCAAAATTCAACCAAGAATTTTGTTCTTTTTGAATTCCTTCATTTATCAAAAATCTGCCTATATTATAAATTGAATCAGGACTTTCATCTAAATAAAAATCACGCAATTTGTAGGCATTCTGAATCCTATTTTCTTCATTTGAATAGAATTCATGTCGAATAGAATTCAAATTATCCTGAGATTGAAAATTACAGGCAAAAATAGAGACAAAGATTAAAGCTAAAATAAATTTCATAGTCAAAGATAGCAATTACTTTTCTATTGATCCAATTAAATTTACATGTCCTCGACGAATTATTTCTTGATTATTTCCATCTTTCAATTTAACAACATAGACAAATGTTCCATTTTTTGCAGGATTATTATTTGTCCCTGAAATTTCTCCTCCCCAACCTTCATTTACATCGTTCGTTCTGAAAATAACCTGCCCCCAGCGATCAATGATTGTAAAACTATAATCGTTGACATTACTTAAAAGCACACTTGGTTTGAAAATCTGATTATATTCATCTCCATTTGGTGTAAATGTATTTGGAATATAAATTATAGGCTCAAATACAGGACATACCTTATTTGAATAACTAACTTCTTGAAAACCAAAAATATTAAACGATTCAACAGCAACGACCAGATAACAAATTCGACCATTAAATTCTGGATCTAAGACGGTTATTGTATCTTCACAAAACAATTGATTTGATAGAACACTTTTGAAAGGTGAGCCTTCGAAAACACCATCAAAACCCCGGTAAACATTATAATAAAGTATCGAACCATTAAATCCATCGTATGCACTCCAAGTTAAAAAATTTGTTTTACTAAGATTGTCTGTTTTTACTTTTAAAAGTATTGTTTTTACTTGATTTGAAGCTTCAGATGCGTTACCACAACTGTCAATAATTCTAACTTGATATGAGTAACTTTTATCAGAAACACGCACATCATTATCAAAAAACGTAATGTCTTGAGCCAAACTTTGACGACTAATTTCTTCAAAAACACCTAAGTCATTCTGCCTTTCTAAGGCCAATTCACTTATTCCACTTATAGTTTCAACATAATGTTTAATTTCAATCAAATCATTATTTACAGTTGCCACTCTTGTGTAATTAAAATTTTGTTTTGACGAAGAAACGGCATAAAAACTAATTTTATTTGAAAAAGAAGTATTTAAAGTTCCACTTTCTTTGACAAGAATAGCAAATTCATAGGTTTCATAATCTTCTAATTCGATATCAAATTTCAAACTAGATGTTGTACCATAACTTGACCAAGTCTCTCCTATTTTATGACCGTAAATTTCATATTCTTGAATAACATCAAAACCGAGGTAATTTGTCCAATTTAACGTTAATATTTTAGTACAAATTTCATATTTAGCATTTAAAAACATCGTAGTATGTAAATCTCCTTTAGCTGATGTTTGATATGTTGCAGGCAATAAATCAGTTTGACAAGAATCAAAAGCTGCAATTGAAAAGGTTTTTGGAGAAATATTGGCACTTGACATAAAAGAATACGAATTATTACTAATCCCATAAACAGTGTCAAGTTCAATTAATATACCACTTGAATTTAAAGTGTAAATAATATAACCATAAGTATCAGTCTGTAAATTTTGATTCCAAAAAATTGTCGTCAATCCTGATAAAGTATCAATTGAAACTGAGGAAATAACCGGAATATCTGGTGAAATTTTGTCTTCTAAATTATCTCCAATCGTATTTGAAGTAAAACCACAAATTGTGGATGGAAAAACTACTTGGTAATTTAAAAAAGCGTCACAAATATCAATTGTATCCCGAAATTGATTTAGGCCAAAATCAGTTTTCCCTATCAAAATCCAAGCATTTGACCCAAAAGGATATTCTCTGTAAATTTCATAAAAATTACTAAATTCAGGACTTAATGCAGAAAAAGGTTCGTTCCAAGATAAAGTCACTGTTCCATCAAGTGGATTATAAAGAGAAAGTAAAATATTGCTTACTGTATCACTTGAAGCGGCAATACTGCATGGAGTTCCAGAAATTGTTTTGATATAAAAAGCATGTTCAGCATTTACGGCAGGAATTATAGCGTTAACATTAGAAATAGACGGAAATACAGCTAATAAGCCATCTTCTAATGAATGAAGTTCATATTGGACAAAATCATTTGAAGGATTTTCAACTTCAGACCATGTAATATCTAAATCACCATTTGGCAAGGTTTTTATACATTGAATTTGACTTGGCTCAAGTGTAACATTTGTGGTTAAATTTATAGTAACTCGCTGATAGGAAGTTCTAGGAACCTGACAATAATTATCTTGTACTTTGATTACAAAATCATACGGAACGGACAAATATTCATTTCCAAAATTATTTTTTAGATCTGAGCAATTTGTTTGCCAATTAACAGTAATTGAACTTCCTTGAATTCCAGTATTTGTTATGTTAGCAATAGATTTCCCACTTAAAGTTGCTGTATTTTCTTGCGCAGTAAATCCATCTTGTAAAAATTCAATATCCGCTGAATTGAGTGTGAAAGAGACCAAAGATCCAGCCGTAAAATTTCCTTGAAAAGTTCCACCCAACTGAAATGGAGCAATTATAGTTGGTTCTGTATTCGTTTCATTACAATCTACAACGAAAACAATCATTTCACGTTCAACTTCAGCAATTTTTATTCCATTTCGGAAAGATTCAACCAAAAATTTAAAAACATACTCTCCCGGAATTATCGAAGAAAATGAAATGTCACCATTTACTGGATTTTGCTGAAAACTTGTATTTGAGCCATTAATTGTAATTCCTGGTGTTGGAGAAATTGCTGAAAATCCTCCAGAAAAAGTTGCTAATTCTGGGTTTGTTGGCGGATTAAAACTTCCATTTGAAAAATCATTCAAAGGATTTACCAATTTAAAGTATAAGGAATCTAAATCTTCATCTGAAACGTTAGGCATATAAAGATAATTTGTTCCAGAACAAACCACCAAGTATGGATTTTCTAAAAACTGAGGTGAATTATCTAAACATCCATTTTGAACTTTACTAATCGGAAACATCTTTGCAACAAGTGTCATTCCAAAAAGATCAGGATTTACAAGGTTTGAAATTGAAGCTTTTCTAGAACTAGTTTTATATGTAAAAATCCAAGCTTCAGCTGGCGGAATACCACTTAAAGTAATTGAATTACTCTGATAAATAATTTTTTGAACTGCGCCTAAACCATTTCCTGCGTTATCTCCTAATCCGCAGTCCAAAGATGGAAGAGAATTTGCATTTTGAGAACAAGAAGGTGAAATTGTCGTTTTTGAAATAAAATTTACTGAAATATCTGTTACTGTTGCATGATTCCAAACTTGAATATTTTCGCTTAAACTTGTAATATCCAAACTATTGCAATCCCTGTATAAAACAAGTTCGAATACAAAATTATTTCCTCCAGCACATTTCCATGTAATCTCACCACCCAAGGCTTCAAGGGCATAGGTACTTTTTGGTAAAAAAACCAATAGTAAAAAAACTAATTTTATGTTTTTTAAGAAATGCATTTTAATACTTAACGACAAAATGTATTTTTAATTGTGCTCACCAGCTTTTACAATTGTAAACTTTGACCAATCTAAATATTTGTTTGCAAGATCTTTTATTTCTTGCACTTTGATATTTTTTATTTTCTCAATGAAATTATTGTAAAATTCTAAATCCAATTGATGTTGTTCAACGCTTAAAAATAAATCCATCATAGCGTTTGGACCATCAGCACTTTTTAAAAGTTGTCCTAAAAGGTAATTTTTCACCAAATCAAGTTCTTCTATATTAACTAATTCATTCTTTAGCAATTCAATTTCAAATTTAATTTCTTTCAAAGTTTCATTGGTAACTTTATGACCAACTTCTGTTGCGATTACAAAATAACCTGTTTCGGCTAATTCAACCAAACCACAGCCTATTCCGTAAGTATAACCTTTATCTTCGCGAATATTAGACATTAAACGACTACCAAAATAATCTCCTAAAATTGTTTGTAAAACTTGAAAACCAAAGAAATCAGGATTCTTTTTATTAAAAAGCGGAATTCCTGCACGAATCGAAGTTTGAACAGCGCCTTTTTTGAAGACATGAAACGCTCCACTCTGATTTTTAAAAGAATGTTCAAAAGTGAATTTTTCCTTCAAGCTCAAATTATTTAAATTTTCGATTAGAAAATCAATAAATTCTATTTCAATGTTTGCTACGACAACAACTTTTTTTAAGCCTTTCAAATAATTTTTTTGATGAAATTCAACTAAATCTTCTCTTAAAATCGAGTCATAATCTTCCAATTCAACTTGACGAGAATAAATAGGTGAATCAGCGAACATATGTTTTTGAAATTCTCTTCTCGATAAATAACTGACTTTTTCTGAAGAGATTAAGAAACTTTGCCTTTTCTCTTGAATTAAATCTGTTATTTCATGTTGTGGAAATTCTACCTTTCTGATTGCATCCAATAAAATTTCAACGGCTTTTTTTGCATTTTTTCTCAAACAAAATAAGTTCACAAAAGCAAATTCCATCGAAATTTCGTTATCAATGTATGCGCCTAATTCATCTAATTCTTCGTGAATTTTTGACCCTTTTTTATTTTTTGTTCCGCTTAACAAGAGGGCAGACACAAAACTAGACATATTTTTTTTTCCATGAATTTGTCCTGCCTGAAAGTGCAATTCAATCCTTACTGTTTCATCAGTAACTTTATCCATGAAAAATAATTCTGCTTCCCCATCCAATTTAATTTTTTTAGGTTCAATAAAATGGATTTTTTGAACAGCTTTTAATTCGGGTATTAAAATTCGATTAAGCATTTTTAATGGATTTTACTTTTAGTAATGAACAAGAATTTTTTGAAAATAAGGTTTTTGCAACACGACTAAATTCTTCAGAAGTGATTGATGAATATGCATTTTGCTCTTCATTTATTCCATTTGCATCTCCCAATAATTCGTGATAAGCTAAACTCATCGCTCGATTTAGTAAGCCTTGTTCTTGAAATTCTTTAGATGTTTGAATTTTATTTTTCAATCGATTTAATTCCCTTTCAGGAATAATTTCAGAAGTTATTTTCTCCAATTCTTTCCATAAAACACTTTCTAGTTCAGCAAAAGATTTTCCAGGTGCCATTTTTCCACTAATTAAAAATAAACCTTCGTCAATAGAACCTGTGATATAAGATTGAATATCTGTAACTATTTTGTATTTTTTCTGGATAGAATTATATAAACGAGAAGATTTATCTCCACCCAATGCATCAGAAATTATATCATAAATGTAATAATCTTTTGATTTTCTATCCGACATTTTAAAAGCATAATAAAAAGCATCAGTAGGTACTTCTCTTTCAATTATAGATTCACGGTAATTTTGTTGCTTTGGTTCTTTGATTAACTTTCTTTGGTATTTTGTTCCAGCAGGAATATCACCGTACCATTTTTCTACCAAAGCCTTAATTTCCTCCAATTCAAAATTTCCAGCGATGCATAAAATTGTATTATTTGGCGTGTAAAACTTTTCAAAAAATGCCTTAACATCTGCCATTTTTGCTTCTTCAATGTGCTTAACAAATTTTCCAATTGTTGCCCATTGGTATGGATGTGATTTATAAGCTAACGGTCTTAATTCCAGCCAAACATCTCCATAAGGTTGATTCAAATAGCGTTGTTTAAATTCCTCGATTACCACACTTCTTTGTGTTTCCAAACTTTTATCTGTAAAAGCTAAAGACAACATTCTGTCAGATTCTAACCACAAAGCTGTTTCAATGTTTTGTGCAGGAAGAACATCATAATAATTTGTTATATCATTGGAAGTAAAGGCATTGCTTTCTCCTCCGGCTCTTTGGAGCGGTGCGTCAAAATCGGGAATATTAACCGAACCGCCAAACATTAAATGCTCGAAAAGGTGAGCAAAACCAGTTTTATCTGGATTTTCATCTCTTGCTCCTACGTCATAAAGTGTATTAATTACTGCTAAAGGTGTTGTTTCATCACGATGGAAAATTACCTTTAGTCCATTCTGTAATGTAAATCTTTCAAATTTGATCATCAATGCTTTTTTGTATTGTTCTAAAATAATTTAAACTAATATTATTTTCTAAATTATAAGTTAAGTTCTTTTTGTTTTGTTACCGCTTCGTTAAATTCTGATACAATCTCATCAATTATTTCCTTCGCTGATTTAATCTCATTTATTAATCCTGCCACTTGACCAATTTCTAATTCTCCTTCGACTAAATCTCCTTCAAACATTCCTTTCTTTGCTCTTCCTTTTCCTAAAAGTGTAGTCAATTCTTCTGTAGATGCACGAGCTGAATATGCGGCTTGGACCTTATCAAAAAAGGGATTTTTCATCAAGCGAACAGGAGTTAATTCCTTAAGAGTCAATAAAGTATCTCCTTCGTTTGAATTAATTATGTGTGCTTTAAAATTTGCATGAGCACTTGATTCTGTGGAAGTTACAAATCTACTTCCAATTTGAACTGCATCAGCACCTAAATTCATTGCTGCCAACATTCCTTTTCCTGTACCAATTCCACCAGCCGCAATTAAAGGAATTGTAATCGCTTCAGAAACCAATGGAATCAAACAAAATGATGTTGTTTCATCCCGTCCATTGTGTCCTCCAGCTTCAAAACCTTCTGCCACAACTGCATCAACACCAGCTTCTTGCGCTTTTAAAGCAAATTTCACACTTGAAACAACGTGAACAACAATTATTCCTTTTTCTTGTAGTGTTTTTGTCCAAGTTTTTGGATTTCCAGCGGAAGTAAAAACGATTGGAACTTTGTATTTAATGATTAATTCAATGTGTTTATCAATATCAGGATAAAGCATTGGTAAATTAATTGCAAAAGGTTTATCAGTCGCTTTTTTACACTTTTTAATGTGCTCTTCCAAAATATGAGGATACATCGAACCTGAACCAATTATTCCTAAACCACCGGCACTTGAAACAGCAGAAGCTAATTCCCAACCAGAACACCAAATCATTCCTGCCTGAATGATGGGATATTTTATGTTAAATAATTCTGTAATACGATTTGTCATGAATCAAAATTAATTGTTACAAAATTAACAAGAAAAACGGATTTAAAATAGAACTTTATGAATCATTTTAAAATAGTTTAAGTGTCAAAATGTCAGTATTTAAAAATTAAATACACTCAATTTGTCTAAAAATTCTCTTGGCATAATTTTCGACAGACAAAAGAAAATACTTAAAATTTTTAATAAAATGTCAATATCATTAAAACCTTTGGCGGACAGAGTACTTATAGAACCAGCGCCAGCAGAAGTAAAAACAGCAAGTGGACTTTTTATTCCAGATACTGCAAAAGAAAAACCATTACAAGGAACAGTTGTCGCAGTTGGAAACGGAAAAGTTGACGAACCAATGACAGTTAAAGTTGGTGATACAGTAGTGTACGGTCAATATTCAGGTACTGAAATCAAAATCGATTCTAAAAATTATTTGATAATGAAAGAATCCGATATATACGGAGTAATGTCTTAAATAGACTTTAAAACATTAGGATATTAAGACTGCAAGATATGATTTATCGCAGAAACAAGATTTTTTGACAAAAATTAAGTCTTGCCTTTTGAATCTTGAAGTCTAAAAATCAAACAATCTAATAATCCAACAATCTAATAATCGAAATAAAAAATGGCAAAAGAAATATTCTTCGACGTAGAAGCAAGAGAAAAATTAAAAAGAGGTGTTGATGCTCTGGCAAACGCTGTAAAAGTAACATTAGGTCCAAAAGGAAGAAATGTTGTAATTGGTAAAAAATTCGGAGCACCACAAATAACCAAAGATGGTGTAACGGTTGCTAAGGAAATTGAATTGAAAGACCCAATAGAAAATATGGGTGCTCAAATGGTAAAAGAAGTTGCATCAAAAACTGCTGATATTGCAGGAGATGGAACAACGACAGCGACTGTTCTGGCTCAAGCAATTGTTGCTGCTGGAATGAAAAATGTTGCTGCTGGAGCAAATCCAATGGACTTAAAAAGAGGAATTGACAAAGCGGTTTCAGCTGTTGTTGCTAATTTAAAAGTAATTTCCAAAGAAGTTGGTTCTGATAATGATAAAATCAAACAAATTGCTTCAATTTCTGCTAATAATGATGAGACAATTGGTTCATTAATTGCTCAAGCAATGAAAGTTGTTGGAAATGACGGTGTGATAACTGTTGAGGAAGCAAAAGGAACTGAAACGGAAGTGAAAACGGTAGAAGGAATGCAATTTGATAGAGGTTATTTATCTCCTTATTTTGTAACAAATACAGAAAAAATGATCACAGAAATGGAAAATCCATTAATCTTAATATACGAGAAAAAAATCTCAAGTATGAAAGAATTGTTATTCATTTTAGAACCTGTTGTTCAATCTGGAAGATCTTTATTAATTATTGCAGAAGATTTAGACGGAGAAGCATTAGCTACTTTGGTTGTAAACAGAATTCGAGGCTCATTGAAAGTTGCTGCTGTCAAAGCTCCAGGTTTTGGTGATAGAAGAAAGGCAATGTTAGAAGATTTAGCTATCTTAACTGGTGGACAAGTAATTTCTGAAGAAAAAGGTTTGACTTTAGAAAATGCTACGATTGATATGCTGGGAACGGCTGAAAAAGTTGAAATTGACAAAGACAACACAACAATCATCAATTGTGCAGGTAAAAAAGAAGACATTGATGTTCGTGTAAAACAAATTAAAGCTCAAATCGAATCAACAACTTCAGATTACGATAAAGAAAAATTGCAAGAGCGTTTAGCTAAATTAGCTGGTGGTGTTGCTGTTCTTTATGTTGGTGCTCCAACAGAAGTTGAAATGAAAGAGAAAAAAGACCGTGTTGACGATGCTTTAGCTGCAACTCGCGCTGCTGTTGAAGAAGGAATTGTACCAGGTGGTGGAGTTGCGTTGATTCGTTCAATCGCTGCTTTGGATAACTTGAAAGGAATTAACGAAGATGAAGATACTGGAATTGCTATTGTAAAACGTGCTGTTGAAGAACCTTTGCGTCAAATCGTTGCAAATGCAGGTGGTGAAGGTGCAGTTATCGTGCAAAAAGTAAAAGAAGGAAAAGACGATTTCGGATACAATGCGAGAACTGACGTTTTTGAAAACTTATATTCTGCAGGTGTAATTGATCCGACTAAAGTTACAAGAATCGCAATTGAAAACGCATCTTCAATTGCAGCAATGTTCTTGACAACTGAATGCGTTATCGCTGACGAAATCGAAGAAAACGCAATGCCAATGGGCGGAGGAATGCCCGGAGGAATGGGTGGAATGATGTAAATACAATGCAGAGCTAAGAATGAAAAATGTAGAATTGAAAATTAAATTCTTAATACTACATCTTTCATTCTCAATTCTAACTATATTTGTAACAAGTATAAAGAGTCGTGAAAGCGGCTCTTTTTCCGTTTCTCCTTCCTGATTTATTCAGATAGACAGAAACGTCGTTATATAGAAACCCTTTGTCGCAAGATGAGGGGTTTTATATTTTAAAAGAATTGTTTATTTATTGTATCTTCAAAATTAACAAGTAAAAAATAGTAACATCTTATAATTCTTGTTTTTAAATTTAATTGATTATTTCAGGTGTTTTATTTTTTTAAAACTACTATCAAAATATTTTTTGAAAATCTGATTTTCTCGTAATTTTGTCCTAAGGTAAGTAATTCAATTTAGTCAACCATTTACAAGTAAATAAAAACCGTTTATCTCAAAAATAAACAATTTACAACTTTACACTAGCACTTTTGGGCTTTAAAACAATAATAAATTAAACTAAAGTTATATTTGTGACATATTAATATTAAACAAACATCAAAGTGAATAATATAAAATTCAAAACAAGTAACAAAGTAATCATTATTTTGTTTAATCTATTTTTGATGAGTCAATTTATTTTTTCTCAAAATGGGACCTGCAACAATCCAAGTTTAATAGTTCAAGATGTCGGAACTGGAGATCCAGGGATTACCTTTAACCAATGTGTTCTTTCGCCAATTCAAAATGCAAATCAAATAATTATTTTTACAGAGGTAACAAGTTCCAATGATGGAACTTTAGGTTTGATTCAACAACTTCAAATTGGAGGCGCTTGTTCAAACAACAATACAAATACTATTCTTGCTTCCCGAATTGGTGATTTGTTTCCGGCTGGAAATTGTGCAGGAATACCGATTCCTCCAACAACTGCAAACGCTGGAAATTCAGCTACTTTCAATCCAGAATGGACCGGCTTAACTCCCAACGCCACGTTTGTAATTCGCATTACAATGACGATACCAAATGCTTGTTCGTTTGAAATTCAAGAAGCTTGTTTGAATCAATATTCTCCTGCACTTCCTGCTGTTGCTCCTGCATGCGGAACGTGCCTTACTCCTACTTGCCCAATCTTTAATGCTCCAGATTTTGCAACTTCAACTGCAACTTATCCTAATTCAAATATGTATGATCCAAGTCCAGATTTAGTTGGACCAATCACTTTTACTAATTGTTATTCAGTTACAACTACAGATGTTGGAACTTTAGGCTTCAAACAAGGTGTTTTTCAGATTAATTTAGGTTGTGCAACAAAAACCTATTCCTTAAAATCTGATTGTAATCAGGCAGACATTCTACCAACGCGTTTAAATACAAATGGATCAGCTTCGGGTTTCAATCCTGAATGGGATAATTTACCAATTGGAACTTACGTTTTATGCATCACAACAACTTTAGCTGATGAGTTTTGTGATTTTGATTTTTCGCAAACAGGATTTTATGTGATTCCAAATGCTGTTCCCGATTGTCCAAGTATTAATTCATTTATAAGTTTAGATTGGAATGCAGCAAATTCATTTCCAATATTCTCAAATACAACTTTAAATTGCAATGATGCAGCAGAAACAATATGGGTAAATACAGACGAAACAACTTGGATTACTGGTGGTGAATTGCAAGCCTCTCCGGGTTTTGTAATAAATTTAGCCACAAATACAAATAGCCCAACTAGAACTTCGGTTTTAGTAAACGTTGATGGTCAAGATTTTAGTTTTTATGGTCCAGTTGGAGGAGCACCAGCAAATACATTTGATTGGGGACCAACAGAAGCTAATGGAATGTTAATCATGGAACCTTATTTAACTGCTGGCGCACAAGTTACTTTAACAATTTGTGATTCCCGAAATGCAGCTCAAAGTTTCCCCTATGAAATTTATGATTACGTTACAGGTGCTTTATTGACATCTGGAACTGCCACACCTTCAAATGGAAACTGCATCACTATTACTTTTACACTTGCTGTTCCACCAACAATGACATGGGATATTGATGGTAATCAAAATCTAATTGTAAATAATGATAATGGTTCTGCTACATTTAATCCTGCTTTGATGACTGAGGGAAATCATACAATTAACTATACATATTCTAACGGAAGTTGCAATGTTGATATTGCTCAAAATATAACAATTTTGAGTACCATCATTCCAACTTTTGACCCAATTTCGGCAATTTGTTTGAATAGTCCTGCCCCTTTACTTCCAACAACTTCGCTAAATGGAATAACTGGAACTTGGGATAATGCTGTAACAACAAATACCTTAGGTACAACCACTTACAACTTTACTCCTGATGCAGGACAATGTGCATTAAATGCAGCATTATCTGTTAATATCGTTAATTTAATCACACCAACTTTTGATCCTATAGTAGATTTATGCTTAAACTCAGTTCCGCCATTACTACCTGGCACATCTTTGAATGGTATTTCAGGAATTTGGGATGTTTCACTAACAACAAACACCTCAGGAACAACTACTTATAACTTTATACCAGATGCTGGACAGTGCGCTGCATCAGGAATTTTAACGGTAACAATTGTAGATCTAACTGTTCCAGTTTTTAATACGATATCAGATATTTGTTTGAATGCGCAAGCACCCTTATTGCCAACAACTTCGGTAAATGGAATTACTGGAAGTTGGGATAATGCAATTGCAACAAACACCGCTGGTCCGACAACTTTCAATTTTACGCCTGATGCTGGCCAATGCGCAGGAGTAGGAACTTTAACGGTAACAATTATTAATCCAACTGAGCCAACATTTACTTTAGTTCCAGCAATTTGTTCAGGGGCAAATTTAGCTAATCTTCCAACAAATTCGAATAACAACATCAATGGAACTTGGTTTCCAGCAATAAACAATGTAGCGACAACCAATTATATTTTCACTCCCGCAGCTGGACAATGCGCAAACACCGCAAGTATGACAATTACTGTAAATCAAGCAATAACTCCAACTTTTAATTCTGTAAGTCCAATTTGCGTGGGTGAAACATTAAATCCATTGCCAACCCAATCAATAAATAACATAACTGGTTTATGGTTACCTGCCTTAAATAGTAACGCTACAACTACTTATACTTTTACTCCCGCTTCAGGACAGTGCGCTAATACTGCAACTTTGAGTATTGGAGTAAATTCATTACAAACTCCCTCTTTTAATACTATAAACCCAATATGCATCGGAGACCAAGTAAACACTTTACCTACTTCCTCCACAAATAATATCCAAGGAGCTTGGACTCCAGCAATTAATAATACGGTAACAACTAATTACACTTTTACACCATTAGCTGGAGAATGCGCTAATTCAACTACTTTAACGATAACCGTAAATCAATTGATCACACCAACATTTACTGCTATTCAGCCAATTTGTGCTGGCGAAACTATAAATGATTTGCCCGTAAATTCAAATAACAATATTGCTGGTACCTGGTCCCCAGCAATAAATAATACAGCAACAACTAACTATACTTTTACTCCTGCAAACGGACAATGTGCCACAGACAAAATAATGAGTATTGTTGTTAATGCACCAATAACGCCAAGTTTTGCAGCCATCACGGATTTATGTGTCAATTCAGTTGCTCCAATTTTACCACCAGTATCTTTTAATGGAATTAATGGTGTTTGGAATAACGCAATAAGTACCTCTACTGCAGGTTCAACAACTTATACCTTCACTCCAAACATTGGTGAATGTGCAAATGTCAAAACCATTACCATCAATACTATAGGAAATCCAATTGCAAATGCTAGTTCAGATGTAACATCTGGGAATTCAGTTCTGACTGTTAACTTTACGAATTTAAGTTCGAATGCTACTAATTTCACGTGGAATTTTGGAAACAATCTTTCTAGTAATTCCAGTACAACAACTTCCAGTATTTACTCTGAAATTGGAGATTATTTTGTAACATTGAAAGCTTCCAACGGAGTTTGCCCTGATGCAATTTGGACAAGTACAATTACTGTTATTGAAGATTTACCTTTAGAAATTTCTGTTCCAAATATATTTACTCCAAATAATGACGGAAATAACGATGAATATTTTATTCAAGTTTACAATGCTAAAAGTTTTGAAGCAGAAATATATAACCGTTGGGGAAATTCAATTCATTCCTTAAAAACTATCAATGAAAAGTGGGATGGAAAAGATAGCACTGAGGGAGTTTATTACATAAAATACAAAGTCGTTGGTCTAAATAATGAAATAAAAGAAGGTACAACTTTTTTTCATCTTAGTTATTAAATGGAGAAATTCATAAAACAAGCCATTTAGAAAGAGGAGAAATATGAAAGTATTTCTCCTCTTTTTTTTACACAAACTAATCAACTTTTAAGCAAAGTTGAAAACTTCTAAGTATTTCAGTTTTAAAAGACAAAATCTTGTTGTAACTTTACAGTCAAAATAAGTCAAGAATGAGTAAAATAATCGCAATTGCAAATCAAAAAGGTGGTGTTGGAAAAACAACTACAGCCATTAATTTAAGTGGATGTTTTGGTGTTTTAGAATACAAAACTTTATTGGTTGATGCTGATCCACAGGCAAATGCAACTTCAGGTGTTGGCTTAGACCCTAAAAATACAAATAATATTTACGATTGTTTGATAAATCAAATCCATCCGCGAGAATTGATTATCAAAACAGAAAATCCAAATTTAGATATTCTTCCTTCTCACATCGATTTGGTCGGAGCTGAATTGGAAATGATAAATATGCCTAATAGAGAATATTTGTTAAAAACAGCTTTGGAAAAAGTGAAAGATGATTACGATTTTATCATCATTGACTGCTCTCCATCTTTGGGATTAATTACAGTAAACTCCTTAACAGCAGCTGATTCAGTATTAATTCCTGTGCAATGTGAATATTTTGCTTTGGAAGGTTTAGGGAAATTATTAAATACAATAAAAATTATTCAAAGTCGTTTAAATACGGATTTAGAAATTGAAGGAATCGTTTTAACCATGTATGACACACGTTTACGTCTTGCAAATCAAGTTGTTGATGAAGTTAAAACACATTTTCAAGAATTGGTTTTTGATACGATTATACATAGAAATACAAAATTAAGTGAAGCTCCAAGTCATGGTGAAACAATCGTAATGTTTGATGCAGCAAGCAAAGGAGCAACAAACTATTTGAATTTTGCAAGAGAAATTTTACAAAAAAACAATTTAACAAAAATCTCAAACGAAGATAAAAAAATTAATTTAGAAGATGAGTTCTGATATTAAACAAAATAACAAAAAAAGAGGTGCATTGGGAAAAGGACTAAGTGCTTTATTGGAAAATGCTGCAACTGATATCACTTCAAAATCTGGTGAAGAGGGAATTGTTGGTTCTATTTCAATGATTCAAATTTCTGATATTGAAGCAAATCCATTTAATCCAAGAACAAATTTTGAACAAGAAGCATTAGAAGAATTAGGGCAATCTATTCAGATTCACGGAATAATTCAACCTTTAACTGTTCGTAAATTAGGTAGAGATAATTATCAATTAATTTCTGGAGAAAGACGATTTCGCGCATCACAACTTATTGGTTTAAAAGAAGTTCCTGCTTATGTAAGAGTTGCAAACGACCAAGCAATGTTGGAAATGGCTTTGGTTGAAAATATTCAAAGAGAAGAT
>CANLGD010000037.1 GCA_947490145.1 Flavobacteriia bacterium | reverse complement strand
GACGCTAAAAAATCAAAACTCGTTGCACTCAAACACTTGATTTTTATACGCTTACTTTTTGCGAAAGGTACCAGATTTACGTTTTCGAGGCACGATTTAACGAACTAAACCATAATTCATTTTAAAAAATATATTCTTGTGGTAACAGTGAGGTTAATCAAATAAAAGATTGAGTTTTATCTACATATCTAATTATTTATTGATAAAAACATCCTCTTTTTTCGTTTTCCCGGAAATATAAATGTTTAAAAAACCTTTTTTAGACATTAGAAGTTCTTATAAATCGAACATTTTAGGAGTAAGATAGCTAATAAAGATTAATCTTAATCCAGTTATTTAATAAAAAGCTTTATCTTGCAACGTTAAAATGCATTTATGAAAGCACTAATATTATTTCTAATCCTACCATTTTGTTTAATTTCACAACAATTTGGAGGAGAAAAATACAAATATGTTAATAAAGTAAATCTAACAGAAAAAGCAGCAACCTGCACTCCGCCAAGTCATTCCACATTTTTGGAAACAAATAATGTAAGAGCAATGATTCATACGGCTGGAAATTTGTGGCAAGTTCCTAATCAAAATTTTTCACAATATGAAGTCCCAAAAAACTCGGGAATTATGGCAGTTTTTACTTCTGCTTTATGGCTTGGAGGAGTTGATGTAAATGGCCAATTAAAACTAGCAGCCTTAAGATACCGAGATGGTCAAGATTATTGGACAGGTCCACTAAGTATAAATTCAGCGTTAACAGATAGTGATAATTGCTTAAAATATGATAGACATTATGTTTCTAAGCAAGATGAAATAAGGAGTTTTGATGATTGGTTTCAACTTGGATTAACTGATGCAATTAATGGAACAAATACACAAAGTAAATTGTATCCAAACTATAAAGTTCCCCAAATTATTAAAGATTGGCCAGCTCATGGTGATATTTCACAAGGTCAAGATTATTACCTAGCACCATTTTATGACCATGATGAAAATGGAGTGTATGAATGGGAAAATGGAGATTATCCATGGTATGATTTCAAAAAAGAAAAAGCGTGTAAATCAGACAGAAAAGTAAGTTTGTATGGTGATGAAAACTTTTGGTGGGTAATGAATGACAAGGGGAATATTCATACGGAAACAGGAGCTGATCCAATTGGAATGGAAATCCGCGCACAAGCTTTTGCATTTGCAACCAATGATGAAATTAATAACATGACTTTTTATAATTATGAGTTAATAAACAGAGGTACACAAACACTTTTTGACACTTATTTTGGTTCTTTTGTTGATGCAGCTTTAGGTGATCCCTACGATGATTATGTTGGTTGTGATGTTAATAGAGGCTTGGCTTATGTATACAATGGTGATTCTTATGATGGGGACAATTTTGGTTTTAAAGGATATGGAAACAATCCTGCAGCTGTAGGAGTTGATTTTTTTGAAGGACCTTTTCAAGACAATGATAATATCGATAACGCATTTGGAATAAATGAAAATGAAGCACTAAATGGTATTGGTTTTGGTGATGGTATTATTGATAATGAGCGTTTTGGAATGCGTAGATTCTTATATTATAATAATACAGGAAACGGAGGAAATATAAATCAAACAGACCCAATAAAAGCAACCGATTATTATAATTATTTAAGGGGATTTTGGAAAGATGGCACCCCTTTTTATTATGGAGGTAATGGACATATAAGTGATTCGGAAGCAGATCCAAATGTTCGGTGTGAATTTATGTTTCCTGGTGATACAGATCCACTAGGTTGGGGAACAAATGGAATTCCGCAAGCTATTTGGACAGAAGAAACTGCAGGAAACGAACCCTACGACAGAAGGTTTTTGCAGTCTGCAGGTCCGTTTATTTTAAAACCAGGAGCTGTAAATAACATTACAGTTGGAGTAGTTTGGGCAAGAGCAACAGGTGGTGGACCATTTGCTTCAGTTGAAGTTTTGAAAATTGCTGACGATAAAGCTCAAGCACTTTTTGAAAATTGTTTTAAAGTTTTAGATGCTCCTCATGCGCCAAATTTAGATTTTCAAGAATTATCGAACGAAGTGATTTTAACGCTTAGTAATTCTTCAAATTCAAATAATTACAACGAGCAATATGAGGAGTTTGACCCGTTTATTACTTCAAACTCTGAAACTGTTGATAAAAATTATAGATTTCAAGGCTATTTAATTTATCAACTAAAAGATGCCTCAGTTTCAATTTCTGATTTAGAAGATGTAACAAAATCAAGGCTAGTTGCACAATGCGATTTAAGAGATACTATTTCTTCGTTAATAAATTTCGAATTTGATGAAAGTTTAGGAGCTTCGATTCCAGTTAAAAAAGTGGATGCTGAAAACAAAGGAATAAAACATAGTTTTTTAGTAAACGAAGATTTATTTGCTCAAGGAAATAGAAAATTAGTCAATTTTAAACGATATTATTATATGGCTATTTCTTATGCACATAATAATTACAAAACATATAATCCGAATAATCCGAATGCGCTTGACGGACAAAAGAAATTGTTTTTATCAAGCAGAAAAGCGGCAATTGGTGAAGTTAAGTCAATAGAAGTAATTCCTCACAATCCAATGCCGGAAGCTGGTGGAACTTTGCACTATTTAGAATATGGAGAAACGCCAGAAATTTCCCGTTTAGATGGTCGAGGAAATGGAAATAGAGCAATTGATTTACTCGAATCATCCGTTGATTTTATTGTAAATAATGGTTATTTAGATAAGCCTACGTACAAAAAAGGAAAAGGGCCAATCAATGTAAAAGTGATTGATCCATTGAATGTTGTTTCAGGTTATTTTGAATGTAAATTTACGAAGTATCAAAGTGCTATTTCAACTACAAATTTATACGAGAATAAAAATTACGACGGAACAGATACAGCTAGTTGGGTAATCTATCGTTATGATAAAGAAAACGGAACTCTTTTAGATTCTGTCAAGTCAGATAGAACAATTTCAAATTTGAATGAACAAATAATTCCAGAATGGGGAGTTTCAGTTGAAATATATCAGGAGGAATATTATTTTACTTCAGGTTCAGGTCCAGAAAATGAAAGATATACTAGTCCAATTGAAGCAACTATCGAATTTTCAGATTCATCAAAACCATGGTTGACTTTTATCAAAGATAATAGCGCATTTTTCCCCACAAATTGGATTAGAAGTGGAAATTTTGTTAGTGGTGAAATACTTGACCCTATGAATGAACTTATTATTTCATTACCACAATGTTATGATGATTGGTTTGGTGAAGATGTGAACTCATCTTATTCACAATTACTAGATGGTGGTATTACAGCTTTTAGATTTGTTGGAATGCAATGTGCATATGTCCCTATTACATATCCAGAAGTATTTACTTCTTATGTCTCTGCAAGAAGAAATAGTAGTTCATCGCGTGCTCCAAGTATTGATTTAGTTTTAACCTCAGATAAATCTAAATGGACTCGATGTGCAGTAATTGAATTAGGAAGAGAAGAACAATTAAACGTAGGTCAAGCGTTGCCAGGAACTTTAAGGAAATCAAAAAGTATTGACAAATATGGTAATGCTGATAACACTGAAACTTTCGGACAAAGTTGGTTTCCAGGATATGCCATAGATATAGAAACAGGAGCAAGACTGCATATTGCTTTTGGTGAAAACTCATTTTTAGCAGGAGATAATGGAGCAGATTTAATTTGGAATCCAACGCCTAAATTTTTAGATAATGTTGGAACGCCTGTTTTTGGAGGACAACAACCTGTCTATGTTTTTGGTTATAACATCACTGGAAATATAGATAATTCTAGAAATTGCCCTAATTATGATGGGCAAAACAATTGGGTTTATGAGAAACTAATGACTAATACAAATAGCTCATTTTTAGACTTGTATAGTAATCTAAGTTGGGTTGCAAATACAATCCTTCAAGAAAATCAATCTTTACTTTCAAGTGATGTGAAAATTAGAGTAAGAATAAATAAAGAATACAATGATTTTGTAGCAACTAATAAAAATAATGGAAGACCAATGTATTCTTGGTCAATGGATAATTTAGCAACAGTAACTAGCAACAGTGATCGCTTAAAAGAGGCTTTGGAATTAATCAATGTTGTTCCAAATCCATATTATGCTTTTTCAGAATATGAAGAGAGTAGGGTAGATACGCGTGTAAAAATTACCAATTTGCCAGAAAAATGTACGATAAAAATTTACAATATTTCGGGGAAACTAATTAAAACATTCAGAAAATCAAATCCAACAACTTTTCAAGATTGGAAATTGGTAAACGAAGTTGGAATTAATGTTGCTTCAGGAATTTATTTAATACATGTAGAAGTACCTGAAGTTGGAGAACGAATAATAAAATCTTTTATTGGCGTAAGGTCGCCTGATTTTGAAGGATTTTAAAAAAAGAGCTTTAAAAAAGCAATCGTCTTTTCGTTACTTCAAAATTCTTTCTTCTGATTTTATGGTTTTGTTCTTGTTAGCAAGTTGACCACAAGCTGCATCGATGTCTTTTCCACGGCTTCTTCTAACATTTACAATCAGATTTTTATCTTCTAAATAACTTGCAAAAGCAGCGACTTTATTTGAGTCAGCTTGTTGATAAATTCCATCATCAATTGGATTATATTCAATAATATTGATTTTACAAGGAACACATTTTGCAAATTCAGCTAATTCTTGAGCATCTTCTAAATTATCGTTAAAATCTTTAAAAATAATGTATTCAAAAGTAACTCTTGAAGCGGTTTTTTCATGAAAATAAATCAAGGCTTCTCTTAAAGATTCCAGGTTATTACTTTCATTAATTTCCATTAACTTATTCCTTTTTTCGTCGTTTGCAGCATGAAGAGAAAGCGCTAAATTAAATTTTACTTCATCATCACCTAATTTTTTGATCATTTTTGAAATTCCCGCAGTAGAAACTGTAATTCTTCTTGGCGAAATTCCCAATCCATCTTCAGAGCATAAAATTTCAGTTGAGCGAAGAACATTCTTATAGTTTAATAAAGGTTCGCCCATTCCCATATAAACGATGTTCGTGAGGTTTTGTTGGTAACGATCCTCAGCTTGATTTCTCAAATAAACAACTTGATCAACGATTTCGCCAGCTGTTAAATTCCGCATTAGTTTTAATTTACCAGTTGCACAAAAAGCACAAGCTAAACTGCAACCAACTTGCGAAGAAATACACGCAGTAGTTCTAGATTTTGTTGGAATAAGCACTCCTTCAACAACTTGCCCTTTTTCAACTTCAAAAGCACATTTAATTGTTTTATCAGAACTGATTTGTTGGTCGTCAAGTTTAATTTTATCAATAAAATAATTTTGCTCTAACTTTTCTCTAAATGATTTTCCTAGACTTGACATTTCTTCAAATGTTCCAGCATTTTTTTGCCAAAGCCATTCATAAATTTGCTTCGCACGAAAAGGCTTTTCACTTAAAGAAGCAACTGCAACTTTTAGTTCATCAAGTGTAAAATTTCTAATATTTGTTAGGTTGTTCAACTAATTTGAATTTTGAGAGATAATGTAGAAACCGCAATTATTTGTACAAAGTTACGATTAATAACCTAAGATTTTTAAATAATCATTTGCTGTTTGTTCTTCAGAAAACATTTCAGTTTGAATTTTTCCATTTTCATCCCTTTTAATTAAAATGTGTTTTGGTTCTGGAATCAAGCAATGCTTTAATCCTCCATAACCTCCAATTGTTTCTTGATAAGCTCCAGTGTTGAAAAAACCAATATAAAGGGGTTTGTTTTTATTAAATTTAGGAAGATAAATCGCATTTGAATGTTGTTCAGAATTGTAATAATCATCGCTATCACACGTCAAACCACCTAATAAAATTCGTTCGTAATCATCGTTCCATCGATTAATCGGCAACATGATAAAACGTTGATTTATAGCCCAAGTATCAGGAAGATTTGTCATGAAAGATGAGTCAATCATATTCCATTTTTCACGATCATTTTGTTGTTTTTGGTGAAGAATATTGAACAATGCTCCACCACTTTCGCCAACTGTAAAAGACCCAAATTCGGTAAAAATATGCGGTTCAGGTATATCATTATCAGCACAAACTCTTTGCACTTGCGTGATAATTTCTTTTACCATGTAAGCGTAATCATACTCAAAAGCAAGCGATTTTTTTATCGGAAAACCACCACCAATATTAAGCGAATCAAGAGTCGGACAAACCTTTTTTAAATCACAATAGATTCTCAAACATTTTGTTAGTTCATTCCAATAATATGCTGTGTCATTAATTCCAGTATTGATAAAAAAGTGCAACATTTTCACTTTTACTTGCGGATTTTCATGCAACATTGCTTTATAAACAGGAACGATTTCCCTGTAACGAATTCCTAAACGAGAGGTATAAAACTCAAATTTTGGCTCTTCCTCAGATGCAATTCTAATTCCAACATTGAATTCTTTTTTCGTCGCAGCCATTAAATCTTGTAATTCTTGCGTATTATCAACAATTGGAATTACTTCTAACTTCGTTTTTTCGATTAATTTAGCAATATTTTGTATGTATTGTTGCGGTTTATAACCGTTACAAATAACATAACTTCCCTCTTTTAATTTCTTTTTTTTATAAAGATTAAGAACAATATCAATATCAAAGGCAGATGAGGTTTCAATGTGCACATCATTTTTTAATACTTCATCCAATACAAATGCAAAATGCGAACTTTTAGTACAGTAAGAATAATGGTAATTACCAGTATATCCCATATTATTCATAGCTTCTCTAAACCAACCTTTAGCCCTTTGAATGTTGTAAGAAATTTGAGGTAAATAATTGAATTTTAATGGAGTACCATATTCTTCAATTAATCTCATTAAATCAATTCCGTGAAAAATTAAACGATCTTCTTTCAAGTTAAATTCATCTTGAGGAAATTCAAATGTTTGATCAATTAAATCTATGTATTTTGTTCTCATTGTTTTTTTAATACTGTAAAAATTAAAAAAAGTTTCTTTATTTAGATATTCTTAACAATTATGAATATGAAATTTCAGCACTTGCTTTTTTATTTTGATTTATTTGTTTTAAAACACCATCCCAAAGCTCAATTCTTTTTTCTAAACTTTTTAAGGTAAAAATTTCTGCTTCTAGCCAAAATTCAACATTTTCTTCGCATAAATTTGAGGTCATTTTTAATGCTAAATGACTGTGCTCATCACCATCTATTTCGATATGACGGTCGAGATAGTATTTAAATTTTGAAATAGAATCTTCTTTGTTTAAATCATTAACTATAGAAAAAAACATACTAGGAATTAAATCTTCTCTACCAAAAGTAAATATTGCAGCCTGTAAATGCGCTTTGTTACTTTTTATAACATCAAAAGTGAAATTAACAAATGATTGGCATTCGATAGGTGTATTTGAAAAATTATAGGCTTCTTCAAAATTTCCAGTTTTTTTTAAGGTTTCCACAAAAAGTTCGATTTGTGAAATGTCAGCACCACACTGTTGCATGGATTCTAAATATAATTCAAAATGACTTTTTCTATTTCCTTCAGGATCTAAATCTGATTCTTCACCTACAACAATTTCATTTATTAAGTTTCTATTTTCTGCTGAACCCTTTGGAAACCAAGGAACAGAAGTGCATGTTAATTCATTTTGAAGCGATTTTAACAGTGACATAAAATCCCAAACAGCAAAAACATGATATTGCATAAAAATTTTTAGGTCATCAATATTTTTAATGTATGAATATACTTCATGATTGATTATTTGTTGCCTTAAATTTTCACTTTTAATAATAATTTTTTCAATTTGTTTGTTCATATTTTTTTATTTAATTTAAAAAATGTAAAATTACATCTTAAATTTTGTTTGAGAAGAAGAAATGCATATTTTTATAAAAATATTTGATAAATTTCAAAATAAAAGGTTAATTTCTGTCCAAACATCAGCTGCTGCAAAATCCCACGAAAATAGTTTGGATCTTTCAAAGCCTTTATTAATTAAATTTGTTCTTAAATGTTGATTTAGATAGATTAATTCCATCGCTTTAGCTATTTCATTAACATTAAAAGGATTTACCAAAATGCCAGCATCACCTACAATTTCAGGTAAGGAGGTTAAATTCCCTGCTATTATAGGAATTCCTGACTGCATGGCTTCTACTAAAGGGATACCAAACCCTTCAAAATAAGGAATATAAGTTAAACAAGATGCTGATGCTGTTACTTTAGTTAATTCTTCTAAAGTCAAATGTCCTGTAAAATGGATGTTGCTTATTAAGTTATTATTAATGTTTAAATCTTCGTTGGTTTTCCATAACTTTTCCCCAACTATTACTAAATCATATCCTTCCGGAAAATTTTGTTTAAAGATTGAAAATGCTTCTATTAAACGTTTAATGTTTTTTCTTGGATGGAGAGACCCTACAAATATAAAGTATTCTTTTCCAGCGCTATATTCGTTTCTAACGGTTATACAACTGCTAATTTCTAAAGGTATAAAATTATTAGATGCACCGTTCCATATTACTTTTATATTTTCCTGATTAATTCCATATGTATTCATTACATCTTTTTTAGAATAATTAGAAACAGTAAGAATTTTGTTCGCTTTACGCGCAAATTTAGGAAAAAAATGTTTTAAATATTTTCGAGAAGAAAATGGAATATCTTCTGGAAAATGTTCAAAATTTAAATCATGGATTGTTGCTATTTGTGGGGTTTTTGTTTTTAAAGAAAGGTATCCATCGGGAGAAAAGAAAACATCAATTTTATATTTTTTTAAGGCTCTTTTTACAGAAATATCGAACCACCAATAAAATAAAAAAGGGTGTCTTGCCGGTGGAAATAAAACTACAGGCGTTACATTTTTTCCAAAAATAAATTTTTCATCATATTTTCGATCAAAGAAAAAGAAAAATTCATGCTCAGGATGATTTTCAACTAATCTTTTTGAAATTTCAAAAGTGTACCAGCCAAATCCTTCCATTTTTTTGGAAAGCAGGAAACGTGTATTTATTCCAATTCTCATTACATTGCGAAAGTAAGATTTTAAAAACGAAATGAGGAATTTTGCTAATAATTTTTTTTGGAAGATTAAACTATCTGTTTGGTTTAATTATCAATATAGAAGGAGTTAAAGCGTTTATTATAAGGTAGATATTCGTTTTTAACGGTTAGAATCTACTATTCATAAACCTTAATTTTTATGAGAAATAATGGGTTTTTTTTATTGGGAATCCTTGTAAATCTAAATTTTATTTTTAACTTAGTATAAACTTACCAAACAAACTAAACCTTTTTATTATGGCATTTGAATGCAAAAAACCTACTATTTCTGAGGAGATAGATAAAAACATACGTTTATGTTGCGTGTGTGACTTGAAACTTTTTGGAAGATCTGATAAAGTGTTTTGTGATGTAACTTGTAAAAATAAGTATCATTTTGAATTAAGAAAACATAACAAATCGGTGTCCAATGTAACAATTAAAATACTCAACAAGAATTATCAAATTTTATGTTTTTTAACAGGTATAAATTGTAATAAATTTACAGTAAATAAAATAGATTTACAATCTAAAGGATTTAATTTTGAAATAGTATCTGGTTTTGATCAAACAAAGTTTGGATTTAAAGTTAAAATATATGAATTTTCGCTTTATATTTCATCCCATAATAAAATTACAGTGATTAGAAATTCACAACAAACTCATATTTCACCATTTGTTTATAAAAGATGGGAAAGATTTTATAAGAAGAATGAGGTATTGAACGCTAATTCAAAAAAGTTATGACCACAAAAGAGCTTGGTGATTATGGTGAAAAGTTAGCACAAGAATTTCTAGTGGAAAAAGGCTATAAAATAGCTCAAACAAATTTTAGACTATCAAAATCAGAAATTGATATTTTATGTGTTTCTGAAAAGAAATTAATTATTGTCGAAGTAAAAACGAGAAAGACAGCTGAAATTGGAGAACCGTGGAGAGCTGTAACTAGAGCGAAACAGAAACAAATAATTAAAGTGGCAAATCATTACATTTTTGAAAATGATATAAATTTAGAGACTAGATTCGATATTATCTCAATAGTTCATAATTCATTTAGAACAGATATTGAACATATTGAAGACGCATTTACACCTTAAATTTCACTTTCTAATATATCTTTTGCACGAACTCCAAAATTATCATTTGACCAAGTGTAAATATCATTTGTATTAATTTTAACAAAACAAGGAAAACTTCCTTTTGAAATGGTAATCATTTTGTCCAAATTTTGACATAGTGAAACTTGAATTGAAGAATTTAATTTTAATTTATAAGGTTCAATTTCTCGCGATTCTTTGGCACAAACAACATATTTGATTTTTAATTTTGGATTTCTTTTTTGTATTAAGTTGATGGCATTCACAGATTCATGGCAAAACGGACAATTAGGAATTGTAATTACAACTAAATCAAACGCTTTAAAATCTGATAGACTTTGTTCATTTGGAATGCTTGTACCATTTTTTGAAAAATCACCTTCATAAATTGGATTTAAAATGAACCCGATTCCAAAAGGAGCAAGAAAAATAATTAATAAAAGAATAAATCGCAGAAAGGGTATTTTTATAAAAAAGAACTTTTTAATTTTCCGTGATAAAGTAAATCCTAATATTATTAATACTAAATAAGGAAAAACTTTAGATATTGTCCAAGAGAAGTTCCAAGAAATTAAGGTATTTTCAAGAGCTTTAAAAAAAAACAAAGTTAAAATTAAAAGTATTAATTGTAATATTAGGCTTTTCATTATGATAATTTTTTTTGAATAAAAAAAGGAAGCCGAAACTTCCTTTTTTTCTTTTTAATTAATTATTTAAGTGTACAAGATCCACCTAATATTGCTGCACTCGTTGAAGTTGCATCACAAGCCTTTTCAGCATCTTTTTTCTTAACATCCTTAAGAACAGAGTCCGTAGTCATTCCTAAAACAGTACAAGAACATGTGTAATCTTTTTTACAAGAAGACAAAACAAAAACTCCCAAAACGGCAATTGCTAATACTTTTTTCATAATTTTTTGTTTTTAAGTTATAATTAATGCCACGAATATATAAAGTATTTTTAAAAAACAATCATTTTTTAATTTAATTGTGTAATTATGTTATTATTTAGATAATTGCACAGGTTTTCGTAGATGGTTTTTTATTACATGCCGCCTCAGCATCAAATTTGGTCACGTTTGTTTTTGTCATAGTGTAAGTTGTGTCACTTGAAACTCCATCAACAGTTGTAGTTCATTATTAGGCTTTTCATAATGATAATTTTTTTTGAATAAAAAAAGGAAGCCGAAACTTCCTTTTACTAAATGTTATTTAATAAAATTTATTTAGGTTCCATTACTGATTTCTTACCATCAGAATCTGTCCATTCTAATTTATCTTTTTCATAAGTATTAATTGTTACAACAGATGTTTCTGAACTACCTGCAAATGTTGAAATAATTGTCATTTTATCCTCAACTAATGAGTAGGTAAAAGGAATTGAAAATGTTACTCCACTGCCTGAATAAGAAACGCTTCCAGTTCCTCCTTTTTTATCCTTTGCGAATGAAATCGTCGCTTGATCTTCAGCTGCAACAGCAACACCAGCGTATGAAACTTCTTTCCAATCTCCATCAATTCTTCGGTTAATCTTTTTTTATTTTGAACATGAACTTGCAGTTAAAACAGATACAGCAAGTAAAGCAAACATTAATTTTTTCATAATTTTTTGTTTATAAATAATACCACGAATGTATAAAATTTTTTTAAATAACGAATCTTTTTAATGAAATAGTTTTGGAGGTAGATGAAGCTGTTTTACAATTTTTACATACAACATCAGCATCAGACTTCGTAAGGTTCGTTTTTGTAACAATGTATGTTGGTCACTTGAAACTCCATGACCAGTTGTAGTTGTAGCACATTTAAACGTGTAATCCTTTGAACAAGAAGCAAGAACTCAAACTCCAACAATTACTGTGACCTTTTTCATATTTTTTATTTTTATCGTTAATTTCCTGCAGAAAATAATAAAGTAATTTGAATTAACAATCACTTTTTACTTTATCTTTGCATCAAAAAAAAATGAAAGTTCCTGTTACAATTTATGCCGAAATGACTCCTAATCCATCAACAATGAAATTTGTTGCAAATAAATATTTGTTGATTTCTGGTGAGTCTGTAGAATTTAATTCTTTGTCCGAAACGAAAGGATTTTCGCCTTTAGCAGAGCAATTGTTTCAATTTCCTTTCATTAAAGGAGTTTTTATGGCTAGTAACTTTATTACAATAACAAAAACAGATAATCTTGGTTGGGACTTCATAACAATGGAAATTAGAGAATTCATTAAAGAATGGATTTCTGATGGAAAAGATATTTTAATTCAAATGCCTGAACCAAAACCTGTAGCTACAGAATCAATTAACGAAGATAATTCGGAACAAAAAACATATGAACCTTCAGAATATGACGAAGCAATAGTTTCGCTGCTGGATGAATACGTTAGGCCTGCAGTCGAAAATGACGGTGGTGCAATAGATTTTAGAAGTTTTAAAGACGGTGTTGTCACAGTTATTCTTAGAGGTGCCTGCTCAGGCTGTCCTTCCTCTACAGCAACGCTTAAAGGAGGAATTGAAAATTTATTAAAACAACATTTACCTGAGGTTACCGAAGTTGTAGCAGAAAATGCCTAAAATAAGGAATTAATTTATGGATTTTTAAATTAAGTTGCATCTTAGTAATAAGTTTAACAATTTAAAAATTAAAGTCATGAAAAAGTTCGTTTTATTAAGTTTATTTTCATTCCCATTTTTGTTAAAGGCACAAGGTTCAATGGGTGAAGTTATTGGATCTGTAATTTTAAAGTCAGATAACTCACTCGTCATTGGTGCAACCGTGCAAACAATTTCTAATGGAACTTACTATCGTGCAAAAACAGACATAGATGGAAAGTTTAGAATTTCTGCTGTTCCAGCTGGTAAATATCTGTTTTCAATTATATATTTAGGTGATACCGTAAAAAACATTGAGGCAAATGTTCCCCTTGATGGAATTGATAATATGGGAACGATTCTTTTTCATGTAAAAATACAAGAAACAGGAGTAATTGAAGTTACGAATAGAATTTTTCCAAAATTAACGTATGGAGTAACTCCAGAAATAAAAATGGATCGTGAGCAAATTTCTAAAAGTCCGCAAAAGTTTAATCAAAAGGAAATGATTTCAGCGATGTCATCCGATATAAAATTGACTG
The DNA here is from genome assembly GCA_947490145.1 of Flavobacteriia bacterium. Taxonomy (GTDB): domain Bacteria; phylum Bacteroidota; class Bacteroidia; order Flavobacteriales_D; family Crocinitomicaceae; genus M2408. The sequence goes on along the minus strand of CANLGD010000037.1, from coordinate 14,646 downwards.
ATGATGGAAGCTTGGTTTTTCGTGGGGCAAGAAAAGGGGATATGATTTATGTAATCGATGGCGTAAAATTGACAGATGTAGTCAATGTTCCAAGTGCTGCAATTGGTGGAATGATGGTTTACACTGGTGGAATACCTGCAAAATATGGCGATACTATGGGCGGAGTTGTAGTGATGGAAACATTGAGTTATTTTGATTTATATCGGGCTTGGAGCATTGCTGAATATAAAAAATCAACGAAAGAAAAAACTATTTTAGATTAAAATAATATGTAAAACATGAAGGGAAGACGGATATTTATTCGTCTTTTTTTTATTTAAGTAATCTTAGAATGTAGTATTTTAATTTATCGGTTTTTAACCGATAAAAACCTTTATGACTCCGAAAATATTGCGTTTTCATTAAATTAAAGTACAAAATTTTCAGAATTTTAATTTTTTATTAAACTATTTTTCACTTCTCTAAATTTGTTTTTTTAATCCATTATTTAAGTATATTTGTTTTCAAAAAAGGAATTATGAGAACAAACCATGACATAGATTATTTTATCCAAGGTGAGGAAATGCAAATGATTGAAATTGAATTAGATCCACAAGAAACTGCAATTGCAGAAGCAGGTTCGTTTATGTATATGGGTGAAGGAATTCAGATGGAAACAATTTTCGGTGATGGTTCAGCTAAACAAGGAACGGGTTTTTTTGATAAATTATGGGGTGCGGGAAAACGTTTATTGACAGGAGAAAGTTTATTCATGACAGCTTTTACACATACAGGAATCGGAAAAGCGAGGGTTGCATTCGCTTCGCCATATCCAGGAAAAATTATTCCAATGGATTTAACCGAATTTGGTGGAAAAATCATTTGTCAAAAGGATGCATTTTTATGTGCGGCTAAAGGTGTTTCTGTTGGTATCGAATTTCAACGAAAATTAGGAACAGGATTATTTGGAGGTGAGGGTTTTATAATGCAAAAATTGGAAGGCGATGGTTTGGCTTTCTGTCACGCTGGAGGACACATAATCAGAAGAAAATTAAATCCAGGTGAAATTTTAAGAGTTGACACAGGATGCATTGTTGCTTACACTCAAACAGTAGATTACGACATTCAATTCGTTGGTGGAATAAAAAATACGATTTTTGGTGGAGAAGGATTATTTTTTGCTACACTGAAAGGGCCAGGAGAAGTCTGGTTGCAAACTCTTCCGATTTCGCGTTTGGCTTCACGAATTTTGTCATACGGAACAGGAGAAAGAAAAGAAGAAGGAAGTATTTTGGGAGGAATTGGCAATTTACTAGATGGAGATGGTAGGTGAAGATCAAGTAGAGGATTCATTATTTATAATTAAAAAGTTAAATACAGTACTTAACAACCATAAAACTAAAATATTTTAGCAATATTATAATCTAAAAAGATTAAAAGTTTATTGTTTTTTTATCTATTTTTATTCATTTATGTGTATTTTTACCCTTTTTAAAAAATGTCAAAAATTGTAAAACATACCTTGTCATTTGAAAATGAATATGATTACGAACTTCTTGGAATTTGTGCTCATACAAGTGATTATAAATTAGTTTGGAGTATTAATGAAAAACTAAATTTTAAACTTGAAAAGTCATTTAATCTTTTTGTTGTAAATACAAAAAAAGGATCCATAGCTTCCAGTCATCCTTATTATTATATGCAGGATGAGGTAAAAAGAACAGAGATTTATTTGATAAAAAACAAATACGATGGGAAATATTTAATTCCTGAAAAACAACAAATTGATTATTTCTTGTTCATTTGCAACAATATTGAAGATGATGTAGAAATTTTTTTAGAAAAATTGAGAGAAACAAATTGTATCATGGCAGCTTTTTTGTTTGATGCAAAGAATTTTAACTCAACGCAACAAATTGTGTTTGATTGAGTTAAACTATAATTTAAAGTACATATTGTACAAAAATATATTTATGAAAAAAACAAAAATTGTTGCAACTTTAGGTCCAGCATCCTCAAGTAAAGAGGTTCTGAAAAAAATGATTTTAGAAGGTTTAAATGTGTGTCGTTTAAATTTTTCTCATGGAGCTTATGAAGATTATGCAAATTTAATCAAAACCATTCGCGAAATAAATGAAGAAACAGGTTTAAATGTTGCCATTTTAGCTGATTTACAGGGCCCAAAAATTCGTTGTCATGAAATTGAAAACAACGGAATTCTTTTGGAAGAAGGGAGACAAATTACAATTACAACGGATAAAGTAGTAGGCACATTAGATTTAATTTCAATAAATTACGAAAAACTTCCACAAGACATTAAGCCGGGTGAAAGAATTTTAATGGATGACGGAAAATTAATGTTGAAGGTTATCAGCACAGATAAAAAGAAAAAAATTGTTGCCGAAATTATTTACGGAGGAATTTTATCATCAAAAAAAGGTGTGAATCTTCCGAATACAAAAATTTCAATGCCTTGTTTAACTGCAAAAGATTTAGAAGATTTAGCTTTCGCATTGGAACAAAATGTTGACTGGGTTGGACTTTCATTTGTTCGTTCGGCTAGAGATATTATTGAATTAAAACACATTATTTCCAATTCTACGGCGAAAGCGAAAGTTATTGCAAAAATTGAAAAACCAGAGGCTATTACTGATATTGATGATATTATCAATGTTAGTGATGCAATAATGGTTGCAAGAGGAGATTTAGGTGTGGAAATTCCATATCAGAATGTACCTTTAATTCAAAAAATGTTGATCAAAAAATGTTTTGAATATGCTAAACCAATTATTGTCGCAACGCAAATGATGGAAAGTATGATTACTAACATTTCTCCAACTAGAGCCGAAGTAAATGATGTTGCAAATGCTGTTTTAGATGGGGCTGATGCTGTGATGCTTTCTGGAGAAACCTCCGTGGGAAAATATCCAATTGAGGTAATTAAAACAATGGCTAACATTGTGAAAGAAATGGAAGGTTTTGATGGAATTTACAACAAGGAGGTTGCTCCCGATAAAACGCAAGAACGTTTTATTTCAGATTCAATTTGCTTTAATGCCTGCAGATTAGCACAAAGAGTTGAAGCAGATGCAATTATTACAATGTCTTATTCAGGATATACAGCTTATAAAATTGCATCTCAAAGACCAAAAGCTCCAATCTACGTTTTTACAAGTAACAAACAAATTTTAACACAGTTAAATTTAGTTTGGGGAGTAAAAGCATTTTATTACAACAAAAGAGTTAGTACAGACCACACAATAGCTGATATTAAATATATCCTAAAATCAGCTGAGCTTTTAAAAGTAGGTGATTTAGTGATAAATATTGCATCTATTCCATTAGAAGAAAGTGGAAAATCAAATATGTTAAAATTGAGTAATGTTGAGTAATTTTAAAATACTACTTAAATTGCGTAATGTAAAATAATTTTTTCTTTGAAGGAAACCTTAAACTTAAATTTATGGTATAAAAGACTTTTGTGAAAGGAACAAAAGTAAAAGTAGGTCCAGCTTCTAAAGCCATATTAAGTCCTGCAGTTTTTGGTGTAGATTCAATACCAATAACAGCATCAGCTCTTACAAAAAGAGGTTTGTATGTTTCGGTATTTTCATCATCAAAGTACTCTCTTTTGGTGTAATAGTTTAATGTTGGGCCAAAACCAAAATACCAGTTAAAGCCTGAATCTACACCTATTGTCTGGTTATATGTAAAACTAGTATTGAACGTAATAAAGTGCTTTTCAAAGTCAAAATTAGTTCCTAAATAATTATCAAAAGCTACGTTTTTTCCAGTATAAAATTTTCCGTCCAAGGCAACAAATCCTGGAAACCCAACTTTTAAACCATAAGCAGATTTATAATCTTGAGAAAAAGTTAAGGTCGAGAATGATAAAATTAATAAGGGCAATATTTTTTTCATATTGTAATAATTTTAGTTCTTTTACTTAATTTTAAAGATAAAGTTTCATTGTTTATAAATTGCATCTAAAGCATCACACATTATTTGCGCTGATTTTGCTAAAATTTGCGGAGAATGTGCCTCTGAAACAAAACCAACTTCGTAACCACTTGGACCTAAATAAACTCCTCGGTTTAGTAACTCCCTATGTAAATGTTTGAAATCTGACATATCAGGATTGATTTCTTCAGAACTACGAATGGTTTTTTTACCTGCAAAATTCAACCAAAAAATGGATCCAATGTGCACAATTTCAAAGTCATACCCTTTTTCTTTTGCATGTGCATTTATTGGTGCTAAAAAAGTTTTTGTTTTTTCTTCTAACTCTTGGTAAAATCCAGGTTTTGAACATTCTCTTAATTGTGCAAGTCCCGCTGCCATTGCAACTGGATTTCCTGACAATGTTCCCGCTTGATATACTGGACCGTCAGGAGAAATACTTGCCATAATTTCTTTTTTTGCTCCGTATGCTCCAACTGGTAAACCTCCACCTATAATTTTTCCGTAAGTTACAATATCTGGAGTAATGCCATAATGTTCGGCTGCACCAGAAAAAGCAACTCTAAATCCTGAAATTACTTCATCAAAAAACAACAAAATATTGTTTTCAGTACAAATTTCTCTTAATGATTTTAGGAAAGATAATTCTTGCAATAAGAGGCCATTATTTGCTGGAATTGGTTCAATAATCGCACATGCAATTTGGTCTTTGTGCTCTAAAACACATTTTTTTAAAGCTTCCAAATCATTTAATGGTAAAACCAATGTTTCTTTAGCAAAACTTTCAGGAACTCCTGCACTTGATGAGGCACCAAAAGTAGCTAAACCACTTCCAGCTTTTACTAATAAAGCATCTGAATGTCCATGATAACATCCTTCAAATTTGATTATTTTATCCTTTCCTGTAAAACCTCTAGCTAATCTTAATGCTGACATTACAGCTTCAGTTCCAGAACTGCAAAAACGTATTTTATCAATAAACGTATTCTTAGAAAGAATCAGTTCTGCTAATTCATTTTCCATACGTGTTGGTGCTCCAAAACTTGCCCCATTTTGCAAAGTACTAACAATTTTATCATAAACTTTCGGATTATTGTGTCCTAAAATTAATGGTCCCCAAGAACAACAAAAATCGATAAATTCATTGTCATCTTCATCCCAAATTCTACAACCATCTCCTTTTTTAATAAAAAGCGGAGTTCCAGAAACGGATTTAAAAGCCCTAACAGGAGAATTTACTCCTCCAGGAAAATAATTTTTTGCTTTCTCAAAAAGTCCCTTTGAAGTTGATTCATTAAGTGTTGATAAAGTTTCCATATAAAATAGTTGTAAATAAATGTTTTCTAAACTTCTCTTGATTTTAAATAATCTACCAATTTTATTAAGGTTGATTTCTTTTCTTTTGAAACTTGAATTTCGTTTAATGCAGTTAATCCTTTTTCAAAATATGAATCTCGGATTTTTAAAACTTCTTCTTTCACTCCAAGTTCAGCAAAGATGGTTTTTGTTTGCTCAATTTTTAAAGCTGAATCTTCAATTTGTGTAATATTCAATAAAAATTCCTTTTGAAATGGATTTGCTAATTCATAGGCTTTTAAAATCAACAAAGTTTTTTTATTTGAAATTATATCTCCACCAATTTGTTTTCCAAACTGAGCTGATTCTGCATATAAGTCCAAAACATCATCTTGAATTTGAAAAGCAATTCCAATGTTTTGTCCAAAATTGTATAAAGCGACTTTATCTTCCGTATTTGCCTCAGCAATTATAGCACCGAATTCCAATGCGCAGCCTAATAAAACAGATGTTTTTAAGCGAATCATTTCAATGTATTCTTCAACAGAAATTGATTTTCGTGTTTCAAAATCCATATCTAATTGTTGTCCTTCACAAACTTCAATAGCAGTTTTATTAAAGACAGACATCAATTCTAACAAATGTTCTGCTTTTTGCTTACAAATTTCTTGATATGCTTTTATAAGTAAAACATCTCCTGACAGAATTGCGATATTTGAATTCCATTTTGTATGAACAGTTTCTTGTGTTCTTCTCAAAGGCGCTTCATCCATAATATCGTCATGAATCAAGGAAAAATTATGAAAATATTCTATTGCTAAGGCACTTGAAAGCGCATTTTCATATTTTTCGCCAAAAAGATCAGCACCTAAAAGTGTTAAAATTGGTCTGATGCGTTTTCCTCCTAATTTAAGAAAATAGCGCAATGGGTCATACAAATTTTCTGGTGATTTAGGTAAATCAAGTTTTTGAATTTCTTGTTCTAAAAAAAGAACAAATTTTTTTAAATCATCTTCCATGTTAAGTTAACAAAGATTAATCTTTAATTGTTTTGGTTGAATTTTCTTCAATTTGTAAGTCGTCCCATTCGATATCTGAATCTTCGTCAAAAACTTCAAAATATGGTTCTTCAAAAGATTTTGTTGTTAAAAGGCGATCCAAAGTCAATAACAAGGAAGGAAGCAAAATTAAATTCGTAATCATTGCTACAAAAAGCGTCAATGAAACCAACAATCCTAGTGCTTGAGTGCCACCAAACTGTGAAAAAATGAAGACTGAAAATCCAGCAAAAAGAATTACCGATGTATAAAATATTCCGATGCCAGAATCACGAATTGAAAGAATTACACATTCCTTCAAACTCCATTTTTTTGTTTTTAAATCTTGCCTGTATTTTGCTAAAAAGCGGATTGTTTCATCTACTGAATTTCCTAATGCAATACTAAAAATGATTAAAGTTGAAGGTTTCAATGGAATGTTAAACCAACCCATAATTCCTGCTGTGAAAACCAACGGAATTAAATTTGGTACCATTGAAATAATTACCATTCTCCAAGATCTAAATAAAATCGCCATCAAAAGTGAAATGGAGAGAACAGCAAATAAAATACTTGATGTCAAACTATTAACCAAATATAATGTCCCTTGAGATGCAACAACAGAAGTTCCTGTGAAAGAACAATCCAAATATTCTTCGTCAATTGCTTTGCGTAAATTTTCTTTGAAATCACTTTTTCCGATATAATTTTTAATTTTTTCACTGTCCAAATCAAACTGATTTTGAACATCTACATTTCCTTTACTTAAAATAGAAGTTAAATTGTTATAAACTCCTGAATAATTGTAGATTAATGAATCAATGTATTCCTTTTTACCATTGTTAATTTGAGTAAAATATTTTTCGATTGCCTTTTTGTCAGGATTCAAAATTAGATCTATTTCTTTAGACATAACTTTTACTTGATCAGCTACTTCGTAAGAACCCAAATCTTTCATTTGTGTTCTAATTCTAATTGAAAAAGAAGCAGTATCAACCAATTCCTTTAATGAAAAATTGCTAGAGGTAGAATTTGATACATCAAAGTTATCTGAATTATTATTTTGCTTTAAATATTTCTTAATTCTAAGTTTATCTTTGTTAGAAAAAATGCGGTAATCAGCAGGATTATTTCCGTAATAAGCCATGTTTATGACTTTTATAAAATCAATATAGGAAAGACTTTTTGAAAACAGACCATTATTATTATATTTGGTTTGAATGGCCTCCACTTTTTCCATTGTTTCATTTTGAAATAATCGACCTTGCGTTTTGTAATTCACAATTATTTCAAATGGAATTGAACCACCAAAATTGGATTCAATAAATTTTTGATCGGTTAGAATCACGTCGCCTTTAGGTAAATCTCCAGTAATATTTCCAGTAGCTTTTATTTTAAAAATTCCGAATGCACTTATAATAACTATTCCGATTGAAATTCCGTAAATCCATTTGCGTTTATTTGTAGCCAAATAGATGATTTTTTCAACCATATATTCAGCATATTTATGATCTAAATGATCCAAGTGTTTTTGCTTTGGTGTTTTGGAAATTGAAGCCAAAATTGGAATAATTGTTATTGAAAGAACAAATACTACCATAATATTTAAGGAAGCAATGATTCCAAATTCCATTAATTTTTCAGAATTAGTAAAAATAGAAGTTGCAAAACCAATTGCTTCAACCAAATTTGTTAAAAAAGTTGCAAATCCAATTTTAATAATTACAAGCGCAAGAGATTTCATCTTGTTGCCATTTTTCTTTTGTTCCTGATGGAATTTGGTTACTAAAAACACACAATTTGGAATCCCGATAATAATCATCAATGGCGGAATCAAAGCCATCATGATTGAAATTTTGAAATCAAGAATTGCAATACTTCCTAAGGCCCATATTACTGCCACAAAAACTACAACATTACATAACATTACTACTCGTAGGGATCTAAAAAACAAATAAAGTATCAAGGAAGTGACAAGAATAGTCAGACCAATAAAAATATACATTTCATTGATAATTCTTTTTCCGATGATAATTCTAATATGTGGTAGACCCGCAAAATGTGTTTTACCAAATTGTTTTTGGTAAGATTCAGCTAATTTTTCTATTTCTAATACAACGCCAGATTTTTTTTGATTTGATAAGAAATCCTCGTTAATTCCAATCATCATCAATGAAACATTTGACGAATCATTATAAAGAATATTGTTGTAAAGGGGATTGTTTTTAATTTCTTTTTGAATTGAATCAATGCTTTTCTCACGATATGTTTTATCGTAAAAAACAGGTTTTGCTTCGAATTTTGCTTGATTTTTATTATTGTGTATTGTAAAAAGTGTCGCTTCTGAAATTACGTTTTCAACTCCATCGAGTTGTAGAATTGAATCACCTAATTCTTTCCATTTTTTAAATGTTTTTTCTGAGTAAAGCGAATCGGTTTTTATTGCAATTACAAGTGACGATCCGTCTTCACCAAACATTGCTTTGAATTTTAGATAAGTGGATTGTGCATCAGAATCTTTTGGGAGCATATTCCCATATTTATTCTCAATTTTTAATCCTGTGACAGCGAAATAGCCAAAAAACCCAGTTAGAATAGTTAAAATAATTACTATGAACCAACGATTTCTTAAAATTAAATTAGCAATTTTCCTCCACATACTTTATCCGCAATAAAAATTTATTAAGCAACAAAGTTAAGAAAAATTTTGACTTTTGATTTACTTCTTTAAATCATTACAATCTGCAAATCTGACAATTTGTAAAATGCTTTTATAGCGTCAATCCACAAAAATTTTTTGCAAGATCAACTTATGACTCTGACCAAATTCGTTTAAACACCAATCTTTAAATTTTGCGAAGTCGTCTGAATTTTCGATCCAAGTAAGGGCTTTTTTTAATTCTTTTTGAAATAAGTTAAGGTCAAAGCTCACTTTTTTCAAAATATTTTTGCTTAATTCTAACATAACAATTTCAATTTTTAGTTAATACAACTTTTTAACTCCACTAAAGTAAGTCATTAAGGGATTAAAAGGAAAAATAGTATTAAAAAAAATGTTAAAAAAATCAATTTATTCAAACAAGCCCTCTAAAGTGTTGCAATCAAACAAATTATGATTTTTCTTTTGCTATGTGAAAAATTGCATCTCCCTTATAAACTACTGGAGATTCGTTTGAACAAATAATATAACCATCGGATGTTGCTTTAATTTTTCGTTCAAAATGTCCGTATGGGTCGGTTACAACACCAATTATTTCACCTTTTGAAACATTCGAACCATTTTTGATAGTTGCCTGAAACATACCAGAATTTGGTGCCCTCATCCATTTACTTTCTGATAAAAAAATTGGTTCCCTGTCTTTTGAAATGTCAATTTTAAATGTCCGCATTCCTAAATGTTGAATAAATCGTTTGACACCGTTTATTCCTTCCTCGACAATTGATTCTTCAATACTATTTGCTTTTCCTCCTTCAAAAAGCAACATTTTTTTACCCTTTTTACTTAAAGATTCTCGAATGGTTTTGGGAATGTAGGATGAATTTAAAATAAAAGGCGGATTAAAAATTTTAGCTAACTCGATACTTTCCGCATCTCTAAAAACACATCTAATTTGAGAAATATTGTTCTTTTGGGATGAACCAGTGTGAAAATCAATCACATAATCAACATGTGGAGTAATTTCTTTCATAAAATGATAGGCAAATTGCGAAGCCAAGGATCCAGATTCACTTCCGGGAAAACTTCTATTTAAATCTCTTCCGTCAGGTAGTTCACGTGTAAGATTTAAAAAACCAAAAATGTTAAAAACAGGTAGGCATATAATGGTTCCAATATTTGGTTTATTGAAACCTTTTCGAATTAATCTTCTGATAATTTCAATTCCGTTTATTTCATCACCATGTAATCCTGCCATTAACAAAACGGTTGGTCCGTCAACTTTTGATCGTTCTACAAAAACAGGAACTAAAATCGGAGTTCGAGTATGAAGTCGAGCTACATCTAAATTTAATTCATAACCTTTTCCGGGTATTATTTCTGTACCCAAAATCAGCATTTTTTTGTGTTTTTGAATTTTTTCTGACATAGATCTGTGCTTTTAGATTTCAATAAAAAACAGGAAAAGTGGATTAAAAAAAGATTAGTTAATGTCGCACATTTTTTTCAATGTAAGTAATAATCTTGCCTGCAATATCAACTCCAGTTGCTTTTTCAATTCCTTGTAATCCGGGAGAAGAATTGACTTCTAAAACTAAAGGCCCGCGCGCTGATTGCAATAAATCAACTCCAGCAACACCTAATCCAAGAGCTTTTGCTGCTAGAATTGCCGTATATTTTTCTTCAACAGATAATTCAATATTTAAAGATGTTCCACCTCGGTGTAAATTAGATCTAAATTCACCTGGTTTACCTTGTCTTTTCATTGCTCCAACTACTTCACCGTCAACAACAAATGCACGAATATCTGCACCCTTTGCCTCCTTGATGAATTCTTGCACAATTACCCTTGCCTTTAAGCCATTAAATGCTTCCAAAACTGATTGCGCGGCATTTTTATTTTCTGCCAAAACAACGCCCAAACCTTGAGTCCCTTCTAATAATTTTAAAATTACAGGAACTCCTCCGGCTGATTGTACAACGTGTTCAACATTTCTTGAATAATTTGTAAAAACGGTTTTTGGAAGTCCAATTCCTTCTTTAGATAAAACTTGAAGGCAACGCAATTTATCACGTGAATGCACTATTCCACGAGAATTTGCTGCTGTGAAGACGTTCATCATTTCAAATTGTCTCACAACGGCAGTACCATAAAAAGTAACTGAAGCACCAATTCTTGGAATTACAGCATTATAACCTTCCAAATATTGATCTTTATAATAAATTGATGGACCTTTTTGTTCTATTTCAATATTACATGCTAAGTGGTCAATTATTGCCGTTTCGTGACCATGTTCAATTGCAGCTTCAAGAAGTCTTCTTGTTGAGTAAAGATTGGAATTTCGAGATAGAATTGCGATTTTCATGGTTTTATAGTTTTAATGAATTAATGCCTTTGTTTGCTATTGTATGATACATTTACTAATGCCGTATTTATTAAAAAAGTTTTATTTAGAACTTTTCGACCTAATAAAATTGGATTTTTTAGTCCAAATCGATTTGTTAATGAAAAATCAGTTAAAAATTCTCTACCAAAAATCACAATTTTTCCTTTGATAAAAAAGCGTTCTTCTTTTTCTCCAATTGAGCTTTTGACATTTTTTTTCGAGTAATTTTTAAATTCAATTATGTCTCCTGAATACTTTGGTAAACTTTCATCTAAGAAAATAACTTTTAAGACCTTCTGGTTATTTTCTTCTACTTCTTTTATGAATTCACAATGAATGGAACACGAATAAGCTCCGCTGTCGATTTTTACAGAAACATTTTCTAAACCAAAATCTGGCAAATCCAATTTGTCTTTTCTACCGATAATTAATTTTTCCATTCTTCTTCCTTTTATTGTTACAAAAATTACCGAAACGATTGTTGGCAAATTTAGTTTTTACAAATATTTTAGAGTTAGTTTAGAAAGTGGAATTTTTAGGCATTTTTAAAAGTGAAAAATTTTGAGTTTACATTTGTAAATGATAAATTTTTCAATCAAAATAACGACAAAAATGCACTTTATAAATTTGCCCTATTTGAATCGGCGTTCAACTTTACGTATAAACTCCCCTACAATTTCACTTTCTAAATTCCAATTATATAAATGTACGTAATATTCTAATTGATTTTTTGCTTCATTAAAATTTTGCAAATTATCTAAAATCATAATTGCTTGATTGAAATCTTCAGAAGAACTTTTAAATAATTCTTGAATACATTGGAATTTTTCATTGAAACCAAAAGCACCAATTAATGTATCTAGTTTACTCAATATTAATCTCGAACCCAAATAATCATCTTGCTTTAATATTTTATCGAAAATAGAATTTCCTATTGTTCTTTCTTCGTAAACAGTTTTATTTTCAATAGTTTCGCTTGAAATGTCACTAAAAATCATATTTTCTTCTTCCTCAACTTCTTGTGTTTCATTTGGAAAGAATTCAGAATTAAAACTTTCAACTTCGATTTCTTGATCTATTTCTTCGTCATGTTCTGAGTCAATTTCATCATCCATCAAATTTTGTTCATGCTCAAATGCTTCCTCAGATAATTTATTTATTACTTCTTCAACTTCAATTTTGTTGAACTCATTATAATTTTTTGAGCTTTCGTTTACTAAATCAACAGATAAAATTGATTCTTCTTCAAAAGAAGGTTCCTCTTTAATTTCCTCTTCCAGTTCTAATTCTTCGCTAACAATTTCTGCAACATTTGTACCTGGAGTTCCATTAAAAACATCAAAATCGAAAGGTTTCTCTTCAATAGCAAATAAATCAGAATTTGAGTTTAAAATATCTGCGATTGAGGTAATTTTTTCCTCAGTTTCTTCTACTTCTGGTTCTAATTCAAGTTGTTCAAATTCTTGAACTTCAATTACTTCTATTTTTTCAATACTTGTTTTAGAATCGCCAAAAACTTTTTCCTCGTAAGCTTTGTGTCGGATAATCAAAACTCTTTCATATAATTCTCTCGCTTGATCGACCAATGATTCTAAGTCACTGATTTCTAATTTTCCACTTTCCATCAATTCAAATTGATTTCCAATTGCTTTGATAATTTCTTCTTTTGAACCGAATTTTGACATTTTTGTCTATAATTTATTAATAGTTGAATAATTCATTTTTAATTTTCAACAAAAGAAGGTAGTTTCCAACGTTTTACTTTTTGCTTACTTCTTTTGCGCAAATTTGTAGGCTAAAATTAGCTAAAATTAAAGTTGAAAATTTCTGATTATGAAATAGTTTTTCTCTTTAAAATGTTAATAAGCCGACACTAATAAATATCAAATTATGTTTTTAGAACATTTTCCAACAGAAGGAAGGTTACACGGATGGATTGAAGTGATTTGTGGATCAATGTTTTCTGGTAAAACAGAAGAATTAATTCGCCGCTTGAAAAGAGCTGAATTTGCGAATCAGAAAATCTTACTTTTCAAACCTAAAATTGACAACCGTTATGCTGAAAAAGCAGTTGTAAGTCACAAAGGTTCTTCATTAGAAGCGCATGTAATTGAAAATTCAAAAGAGGCTGTAAAAAAATGGAAGAATGAAAGGATAGTTGCATTTGATGAAGCGCAATTCTTTGATAATGAACTAGTGGAAGTTTGTACAGAACTTGCAAGAAAAGGTGTCAGAGTAATTATCGCTGGACTTGACATGGACTATTTAGGCAAACCCTTTGGTCCAATGCCAGAATTAATGTGTGTGGCAGAATATGTAACCAAAGTGCACGCAATTTGTCTTTCTTGCGGAAATTTAGCTTATATTTCTAACAGAACCGTCGGTGATGAAGGTCAAGTTTTGGTTGGTGCAGTCGAAAAATATCAGCCTTTGTGCAGGGGATGTTATAACAAAGTTGCTAAGTGAAAATAAGAAATATTTTTCTAAGATTTTAATTGAACTTTAGCTGCCCGCACCATTTCTCTTTTTCCTGGTGGCCCTTGCAAGGTTTCAACTATAAATTGTGCTGATTTTAAATCTCTTTTTACTTGGCCTTTGGCGCAATACGTTACAAAACAAGCATCCTTTTTACACAGTCTATTTAATTTTTCAAAAAGTTTTAAGGACCACATTTCTGGCTGAACTCTTGGTCCAAAAGCATCGAAATAGATTAAATCAATTGAATTTTGCGGTAAAGTCAGGTTTTGTACACTTTCTTTTATTTTTTGAATTTGAAAAAAAGGAGTAATTTCCGTCATTTTTTCCCAATTCGCAGCATGAATTTTTTCAAAAAACTCAGTTGCATTTTCTTCTTTTATTTGCTCTGAATAATTTAATTCTGACACTTGATTTTCTTCCAAAGGAAAAGCTTCCAAGCCAAAATAAGTAATTTTTTTTTGAAATATTTCTGCTTCCAAGCACGTCAAAAGTGCGTTTAAACCTGTTCCAAAACCAACTTCTAAAATGGTAATTTCCGCTTTATTTTCAAAATAATGAAATCCATTTTTTAAAAAAACATGTCTTGCTTCTTGAATTGCTCCATGATGTGAATGGTAATATTCATTCAATTCAGGCATAAAAAAAGTGTGAGATCCGTCAGCAGTGATAAATGTTTCTTTTTTGAATTCCATGTTTATTTTTTACAAAAATAGGGATTCTTAATTACACATACAATCAGAATTTTGAATTTGTTGAATTTGACTTTGAAGTCTAAATTTTGAAAGTATTCTAGTTAATCTAGCAAGAGAAATGCAAGAATTTGAATCAAATGATTCTGCGATATTTCCCGGGA
>CANLGD010000036.1 GCA_947490145.1 Flavobacteriia bacterium | reverse complement strand
ACTTTGAGAAAAAGAGATAACATTCAAAGATAGAATAAAAATTAAAAGGGATTTTTTCATGAAATATTTTTTTAGAATACAAAAATATTTTTTTCGATTCAATTTTAGTAGAAATCTAAATAATTTGAAATAAACTCTAATACCTTTTTTTATTTTTAGAGAAACTAATATTTCGAATTATTGGGAGGGTGCTATAAATAATTTACGAATAAAAATGGAAAAATATCTTTACACACTTTTTAGAACACTAACAATACTATCTTAAAATCAATCCCTTAATAAATTATGGTTTTAACAAGAAATAAGAAAAAAAGGCGATTCAGAATAGAATCGCCTTTATAAAAAAATAGAAATTAACTAATTAAGCTTTTTCTTCATCTTTTGAATCCTCAGCAGCCTCATCAGAATTATCTGTAGATTCTGGAGTTGAAGTTGTATCTTCAACAACTTCTTGAGTTTCTGTAGTTGTTGAACTCGCAGTTGTTGCAGCTCCACCTCTACGAGATCTTCTTGTAGTTTTCTTAGCTTCGGTCATGGTTAACATCAATTCATTGAAGTCAACTAATTCAATCATACACATTTCAGCATTATCACCTAAACGGTAACCTGTGCGAATAATACGAGTATAACCTCCTGGTCTTCCAGCAACTTTTGGTGCCACATCTCTGAACAATTCAGAAACTACTTCTTTTTGTTTTAAATAACTAAATACAGTTCTTCTTGAGTGAGTAGAATCTGTTTTAGATTTAGTTATCAATGGCTCAACATATACTCTTAGAGCTTTCGCTTTAGCAACAGTTGTTGTTATGCGTTTGTGCTCAATAAGAGAACAAGCCATGTTAGATAGCATAGCTGCTCTATGTGCAGTTTTTCTACCTAAATGATTGAACTTTTTACCGTGTCTCATAATATTTTCTTTTTAGACTTTTGACATTAGACATAAGATTTAAGACTTGAAGTCTTTTGTCTAATGTCTATCGTCTATTTGTCTTTTATTACTAGTCTTTGTCTAATTTATATTTGGCAACATTCATTCCAAAGGTTAAACCTTTATTGTCAACCAAATCCTCTAATTCTGTAAGAGATTTCTTACCAAAATTACGGAATTTCAACATGTCGTTTTTATTGTAAGAAACTAAATCTCCCAATGTTTCAACATCTGCTGCTTTCAAACAATTTAAGGCACGTACAGACAAATCCATATCTACTAATTTTGTTTTTAACAATTGACGCATGTGTAAAGATGTTTCGTCAAATTCTTCAGTATCAGATTTTACCTCACTGTCTAATGTAATTTTCTCATCTGAGAATAACATAAAGTGGTGAATTAAAATTTTTGCTGCTTCTTTCAATGCATCTTTAGGATGAACTGAACCATCAGAATTAATCTCCATGATTAATTTTTCATAATCCGTTTTTTGCTCTACACGAAAGTTTTCGATTTTGTAGTTTACATTTTTTATTGGAGTGAAAATTGAATCGATAAAAATTGTACCGAATGGAACACCATTTATTTTGTTTTCTTCAGCTGGAACGTAACCACGACCTTTGATAATCGTCATTTCCATTTCGAATTTAACTGAAGACTCCATGTTACAAATCACTAAATCAGGATTTAAAACTTGGAACGCAGAAGTAAATTTACCTAAATCACCTGCTTTTAATTGATCTTGTCCAGAGATTGAAACCACAACAGTTTCGTTATCTGTACCTTCGATTTGTTGTTTGAAACGAACTTGCTTTAAATTTAAAACGATTTCTGTAACATCTTCAACAATTCCTTTAATTGCAGTGAATTCGTGATCAGCACCTTCAATTCTTATTGAAGCAATTGCATATCCTTCTAATGATGATAAAAGAATTCTTCGCAATGCATTACCAACAGTAATACCATAACCAGGCTCAAGAGGACGGAATTCAAATAAACCCTTTTTCTCATCAGCGTGAACCATGATAACTTTATCTGGTTTTTGAAAATCTAGAATAGCCATTATAATGCTTTTATTTATTATTTAGAATACAATTCGACAATTAATTGTTCCTTGATGTTTTCAGGAATCATTTCTCTTGAGGGAATACCAAGTACTTTACCTGACATGTCTGAATTATTCCAATCTAACCAATCGTATTTCTTATTGTTTGAGGATAAAGATGCAGTAACAACTTCTAAAGATTTAGATTTTTCACGAACACCGACTACATCACCAATTTTAATTGTATAAGATGGAATATTAATTAAATCTCCATTAACGGTTACGTGTCTGTGTGAAACTAATTGTCTAGCACCACTTCTTGTTGGCGAAACTCCTAATCTGTAAACAATATTATCCAAACGTGATTCACATAATTGTAATAACACCTCACCGGTAATTCCCTTCATTCTAGAGGCTTTTTCAAATAAATTTGAAAATTGTTTTTCTAAAATACCATAAGTGAACTTAGCTTTTTGTTTTTCCGCTAACTGAATAGCGTACTCTGACTGTTTTCCACCTCTTTTTTTAGATGGACCATGTTGACCTGGACCGTATGGACGTTTGTCCATTGCTTTGTCTGGGCCAAAAATTGGGTCTTTGAAACGTCTTGCGATTTTCGTTTTTGGACCTGTGTATCTTGCCATTTTGTTGTTTTGTTAAAAGAGAGATTATGAATTAAGGCTTTTCCTTCGACAATCTTTACCCCTTTGATTATTAATATTATTAAACTCTTCTTCTTTTTGGAGGACGACATCCATTGTGTGGCATCGGAGTGATATCCACAATTTCAACTACTTCGATTCCAGAATTGTGAATTGATCTGATAGCAGACTCACGTCCCCCACCTGGTCCCTTTACAAATACTTTTACTTTACGTAATCCGAAGTCATGTGCTTCTTTAGAGCAATCTTCAGCTGCCATTTGTGCAGCGTAAGGTGTGTTCTTTTTAGAACCTCTAAAGCCCATTTTACCAGCCGAAGACCAAGAAATTACTTGACCTGCGTTGTTAGTCAAAGAAATAATGATGTTGTTGAAGGTAGCTTGAATATGCGCTTCACCAAATGCATCTACTTTGACATTTTTCTTCTTCTTTTGATTAGACTTTGCCATTTTTCATTATAATTATAAACTGCGCTAACGCTTATTAAATTACCAGCATGTGCTGATTATTACTTAGCTGCTTTTTTCTTGTTTGCAACTGTTTTTCTTCTACCTTTTCTTGTTCTAGAGTTGTTTTTAGTACGCTGACCTCTTAAAGGCAAACCGGCTCTATGACGAATTCCACGGTTACATCCAATGTCCATTAAACGTTTGATGTTTAATTGAATTTCTGAACGTAATTGTCCTTCAGTTTTCACTTCTCCAATTGATTCACGAATTAAACCAATTTGATCATCGTTCCAATCTTGAACTTTGATATTTTCGTCAATATTATTGCTAACCAAAATTTTCTTAGCCGTGCTACGACCAATACCAAAAATGTATGTTAAACCAATAACACCTCTTTTTTTCTTAGGTAAATCTACTCCTGCTATACGTGCCATATTCTTAAATATTATCCTTGTCTTTGTTTAAGTTTAGGATTCTTTTTATTAATCACATAAACTACACCATTTCTTTTAACGATTTTGCAATCTGCAGTTCGTTTTTTTACTGAAGCTCTAACTTTCATTTCTTTTTATTATTAAGGATAAATCCTATTTATATCTAAATGAAATTCTACCTTTTGATAAATCATAAGGTGACATTTCAACCTTTACTCTATCGCCTGGAAGAATTTTAATGTAAAACATTCTCATTTTTCCAGAAATATGAGCAGTAATTACGTGACCGTTTTCTAATTCAACTCTAAACATTGCATTAGATAAAGCTTCAATAATTACTCCATCTTGTTCAATCGAGGATTGCTTTGCCATAATTAAATTGATAATTCATTAGCAGATCTGCGACCTCTTAATCTAGAACCTTCCATTAAACCATCCATGTGACGATTTAATAAATAAGTTTCAATTTGTTGAAGTGTATCTAAAACTACACCAACCATAATCAACAAAGATGTTCCTCCAAAAAACATTTCAAATCCTGAAGTTATTCCAGCAGCATGAGCTATTGAAGGTAAAATTGCAATCATTGCTAAAAATAAAGAACCTGGAAAAGTTATTCTTGAAACCAAAGTATCAATGTAACTTGCAGTTTCTTCTCCTGGTCTAATTCCTGGAATAAATCCACCATTACGCTTCATATCATCGGCCATTTTTCTTGGATTAATCATAATCGCAGTATAGAAAAATGTAAAGATAATAATCATTAATGCTAACAATAAATTGTATGGAACACCATAAATATCGCCCAAAGTTCTTTGTAACCAGTTTCCACCATCAGCTCCTGTACTTGCAAAAATCATAACTGGAATAGTCATAATAGCTTGTGCAAAAATGATTGGCATTACACCACTTGCATTTACTTTAATAGGCAAATAACTTCTTGCTCCCTGATCTTCTGCTCCTTTAGCTCCAGCAATTCTTTTCGCCGTATTCATTGGGATTTTTCTAACTCCTTGAACAATAAGAATTGTACCCATAACAATCAGCATAAATGCTACTATTTCCAATACAATTTTAATCAAGTTATTTTCACTAAATCCTAATTCAGCAATGAAAGCCTGGGGAAAACGAGATAAAATACCAACAGTAATCAACAAAGAAATTCCATTACCAATTCCTTTATCAGTTATTCTCTCACCTAACCATACCGCAAACATTGAACCAGCGCACATTACAATTGTAGATTGAATCCACCAAAGAGAATCAACATTAACAGGCAAAGCACCTTTATTCCCAACCCATAGAGTCAGATAAGAAGGAGCTTGTAAAGCACATATCACAACTGTCAGAATACGCGTGTAATTATTGATTCTTTTTCTTCCTGATTCACCTTCATTTTGCATTTTTTGAACAGCTGGAACAGCCATTCCTAATAATTGCATAATGATAGAAGCGGAAATGTAAGGCATAATACCTAAAGCCATTACTGAAGCGTTTGAAAAACCACCACCAGAAAAAAGAGACAATAAAGTCTCTAAAGCGTTTGCATCACCTTTAGCATTTGAAGCAGCAAGTGCATCATAATTCACACCTGGTAAGATCACAAATGACCCTACACGGTAAATTAGAATTAGAGAAAGAGTCAAAATGATTCTCTTTCTCAATTCTTCTACCTTCCAGATGTTTTTTATATTTTGTATAAACTTATTCATGTCTTAAAAAGTGTGCAAAGTTAATTAAATTTCTGAACAAACACCACCTTGTGATTCAATTCCTGATTTTGCAGTAATTGAGAACTTATGTGCTGTTACATTAATTTTACCTTTTAACTCTCCACGACCTAAGATTTTCACTAAGTCATTTCTAGATATAAGTCCATTATCACGTAAAACTTCAGGATTAATTTCCGTTACATTTTTACGATCTATTAATGATTGAATAATATCTAAATTAATAGCTTTATATTCAACGCGATTAATATTTTTAAACCCAAATTTAGGTACACGTCTTTGTAGTGGCATTTGACCACCTTCGAAACCAATTTTCGAGCTATAACCCGATCTTGATTTCGCTCCTTTATGTCCACGAGTAGATGTTCCACCGTGACCAGATCCTTGTCCACGAGCGATTCTTTTTACACTCTTAACTGAACCTTTTGCTGGAGTTAAATTATTTAAATTCATTTTTCTTCGGTTTAAAGATTCTACTCAACAACTTTTAACAAATGTTGTACTTTTTTTATCATTCCAAGTATTTGAGGTGTTCCCTCTTTTTCAATTACTTGATTTAATTTTCTAAATCCTAGGGCTTTAATCGTAGCTTTTTGAACAGCTGGACGTTTAATAGCACTTCTTACTTGCTGTATTTTTATAATAGCCATGTTCGAAATATTAACCGTTAAACACTTTATCCAAGCTAATTCCACGTTGTTTTGCAACTTGAACTGCATCTCTCATTTGAGAAAGTGCATCAATTGTTGCTTTAATTACGTTGTGAGGGTTTGAAGACCCTTGCGATTTAGCTAAAACGTTATGAACTCCAACACTTTCTAATACTGCACGCATTGCACCTCCTGCAATTACACCTGTACCATTAGTTGCTGGTTTAAGTAGAACTTGTGCACCTCCGAATTTCCCTTTTTGAGAATGAGGAACAGTTCCTTTTAAAATTGGAACTTTAATTAAGTTCTTTTTTGCATCGTCAATACCTTTAGTAATTGCTTCAGTTACTTCTTTAGCTTTTCCAAGACCGTGACCAACGATTCCATTTTCATCTCCTACAACAACGATTGCTGAGAAACTAAAAGTACGTCCACCTTTAGTAACTTTCGTTACACGGTTAACAGATACTAATTTGTCTTTCAACTCGATGTCAGCAGATTTTACTCTATTTACTAATTGTGTTGCCATCGTTATTAAAATTTAAGTCCGCCTTCTCTTGCAGAGTCAGCTAATGATTTTACTCTTCCGTGGTATAAATATCCATTTCTGTCAAATACGACGGATGAAATACCTGCTTTAATTGCTTTTTCTGCTATTTCTTTACCAACAACCGCAGCTTGACTAATTTTTGCAAGTTTGTCAGCAGCTTTATTGTTATAAGATGTTGCAGACGCTAAAGTGATTCCTTTAGAGTCATCAATTAATTGAGCATAAATTTGTTTGTTACTGCGAAATACAGTTAAACGAGGCGATTGAGCTGAACCAGTAATTTTCTTTCTGATTCTTCTTTTAATTTTTGCTCTTCTGTTTATTTTACTAAATGCCATGATTCTTAAAATTATTTTTTACCTGCAGATTTACCAGCTTTTCTTCTTACTTCTTCACCTACAAATCTAACTCCTTTACCTTTGTATGGTTCAGGCTTACGAAGGGAACGAATTTTGGCAGCAACTTGTCCAATCAATTGTTTATCATGTGACATTAAAGTTACAATTGGCGCTTTACCTTTTTGGGTATCTGCGGTTACCGTAATTTCTTTCGGAAGTTCGATAGCTATTGGGTGAGAATATCCTAAAGACAATTCCAACAGTTGGCCTGTTGCAACAGCACGATAACCAACACCAATAACTTCTAATTCCTTTTTGTACCCTTCTGATACACCTGTAATCATATTACTGATTAAAGAACGGTATAAACCGTGCTTTGCTCTATGATTCGGTGCGTCTGATTCGCGGCTTAGTGTGATAATGTTTCCGTCGATAGTTACTGTAACACAAGATTCAATATCTTGAGCTAAAGTACCTTTCGAACCTTTAACAGAAACAATGTTTCCGTCCAACTTCACTTCTACTCCACTCGGGATCGTAATTGGGGATTTACCTATCCTTGACATTTTAACGAAAGTTAATTAATTAATATACGTAGCAAAGAACTTCTCCGCCTACATTTTTTGCTCTAGCTTCTTTATCAGTGATAACACCTAAAGAAGTAGAAACGATTGCAATACCTAAACCATTTAAAACTCTTGGTAGTTCGGCAGCACCGTTATATTTTCTTAAACCTGGTCTTGAGGCTCTTTCCAATTTCGTAATTGCTGGAACTTTTGTTGACTGGTTGTACTTTAAAGCAATTTTGATGCTTCCTTGGATTCCATCGTCTTCGAATTTGAAATTCATAATGTAACCCTGATCAAATAAAATTTGAGTCATGGCTTTTTTCACATTTGAAGCTGGAATTTCTACCATCTTCAAATTAGCACTACTTGCATTTCTAATTCTAGTAAGGAAATCTGCTATAGGATCTGTATTCATAATATTCCTAATAATTTATTACCAACTTGATTTTTTTATTCCTGGGATTTTACCAGCTAATGCCATTTCACGGAATGTTACCCTTGAAAGACCAAACTGACGCATATATCCTCTTGGACGACCTGTTAATCCACAACGATTGTGAAGACGGATTTTAGCTCCATTAGCAGGAAGTTTCTGAATTGCCATCATTGCATCCCATTTTTGAGCCACAATTGCTTCATCAGTACTTGAAGATTTTAAAATTGTTACTAAAGCAGCTCTTTTCGCAGCATCTTTAACAACCATTCTTTCTCTTTTACGCTCACGCGCTTTCATTGATTCTTTAGCCATCTTTTCTTATTTTTTAATAAATGGAAAACCGAATGCATCTAATAATGCAATACCTTCCTCGTCGCTATCAGCTGAAGTAACGAAAGTAATATCCATTCCTAAGATACGATTAACTTTATCAATATCAATCTCTGGGAAGATGATTTGTTCTTTAATACCTAAATTAAAGTTACCTCTACCATCAAATCCTTTGGAGCTAATTCCACGAAAATCACGTGTTCTTGGCAAAGCGATTGAAATAAAACGATCTAAAAAATCATACATTTTTTCACCACGTAAAGTTACTTTAGTACCAATTGGCATACCTTTACGTAATTTGAAATTTGAAATATCTTTTTTAGAATTCGTTGAAATTGCTTTTTGACCTGCGATTCTTGACATTTCAACAATAGCATTGTCGATTAGCTTTTTATCCGCAACTGCATCACCAATACCTTGGCTTAAAACAATTTTAGTTAATTTAGGTACACGCATAACGGTTTTGTACCCAAATTTTTCAGTAAGTGCAGGAATTATTTCCTGAGCATACTTTTCCTTTAGTCTTGGTGTGTATTTCATGATTTAATTTCTTCCCCTGACTTTTTAGAGTAACGTACTAATTTTCCTTCGCTGTTAGCTTTACGGCCAACACGAGAAGCAACACCTTTATTGACAACCATAAGATTAGAAATGTGGATTGTTCCTTCAACATCAATAATTCCTCCTTCAGGATTTGCAGCACTTGGTTTAGCATGTTTTTTCACCATGTTAATACCTTCAATGATTGCACGATCCTTTTTCTTGTCAATTTTAAGAATTTTTCCTTCTTGCTTACGAGATTCACCACTTAATATCTTAACGGTGTCTCCTACTTTAATGTGTAATTTCTTTTGCATAATTTCCACTAATTTTAAAGTACCTCAGGTGCAAGTGAAACAATTTTCATGTAATTCTTCTCACGAAGCTCACGTGCAACAGGTCCGAATATACGAGTTCCTCTCATTTCCCCTGCTTGGTTAAGAATAACCACAGCATTATCATCGAAACGAATGTATGAACCATCAGCTCTACGTACTTCTTTTCTTGTTCTTACTACCACAGCCTTGGCAACCGATCCTTTTTTTACGGCTCCAGAGGGCATTGCGCTCTTTACAGCAACTACGATCTTATCTCCTACGGATGCATATCTACGTTTTGTACCGCCTAATACACGGATACATAACACTTCTTTTGCTCCAGAGTTATCTGCTACTGAAAGTCTTGACTCTTGTTGTATCATTACTTAATCTTATTTAGCTCTTTCAACAATTTCTACTAATCTCCAATTTTTATTTTTGGATAATGGTCTTGTTTCCATGATTCGAACAGTATCACCGATATTACAGTCATTTGTTTCATCGTGGGCTACAAATTTAGTAGTTTTTTTGACAAACTTACCATATTTTGGATGTTTTACTTTTCTTTCTACTGAAACAACGATGGATTTCTCCATTTTATCGCTGGTAACAACACCAAATTTTTCTTTTCTTAAATTACGCTTTTCCATGTGAAGCTAATTTTTAAATCAAGCCTAGGCTTGAACGTTTCTTTTAGTCAATTCAGTATGCAGTCTAGCAATTGATTTTCTCATTGAACGAATTTGCAATGGATTTTCCATTGGAGTAACGCTGTGAGATAATTTCATTTTGCTGTATTTTTCTTCAAAAAGTACGATTCTACTTTTTAAATCTACATCTGACAATTGAGTTATTTCTACTTGTTTCATATTATCAATTATTTACCTGGTACAACATAATCATTGCGGACAATGAATTTACATTTTACAGGAAGTTTTTGAGCTGCTAAACGTAAAGCTTCTTTCGCTGTTTCATAAGGAACACCGTCAGCTTCAAACATAATACGACCTGGTTTAACTACTGCAACCCAGTGGCTTGGAGCACCTTTACCTTTACCCATCCTTACCTCTGCAGGCTTAGAAGTTACTGGTTTGTCTGGAAATATTCTAATCCAAACTTGACCTTCTCTTTTCATAAAACGCGTAACTGCGATACGAGAAGCTTCAATTTGTCGAGATGTAATCCATCCTGGCTCCAAAGTTTTTAATCCAAAAGATCCAAATGCAATAGTGCTACCTCTTTCAGCTTCACCACGATTTCTTCCCTTTTGAACTCTTCTAAATTTGGTTCTTTTTGGCTGTAACATTTTTTAATTTTTTAATTTAGTTACTTTTTCTTTCTTTTTGCCGGCATTGGCTTACGATTCCCTTGAGATGGTGCGTTGCTACCTTTTGCAGCTGCTGTTGCCATTCCGATGTTTGGAGATAAATCTCTTTTTCCGTAAACTTCACCTTTACATATCCACACTTTAATACCTAAAAGGCCATATTGTGTTAGGGCTTCACCTACAGAATAGTCTATATCAGCTCGGAACGTATGTAACGGAGTACGTCCTTCTTTGTACATTTCTGAACGAGCCATCTCTGCCCCGTTTAAACGTCCTGATATTTTAACTTTAATTCCTTCAGCACCCATTCTCATCGTAGAAGCAATAGCCATCTTGATTGCACGACGAAAAGATATACGAGCTTCTAACTGTCTAGCGATTCCATCAGCAACTAAGCGAGCATCCAATTCAGGGCGTTTCACTTCGAAGATATTGATTTGAATCTCTTTCTTAGTTAATTTTTTTAACTCTTCTTTAAGTTTATCAACTTCTTGACCACCTTTACCAATAATTACGCCTGGACGCGCAGTATTGATAGTTACAGTAACAAGTTTAAGCGTTCTTTCAATAATAATTTTTGAAAGACTTGCTCTAGATAAACGAGCATTTAAGTATTTACGAATTTTATCGTCTTCAACGATTTTATCTTTGTAATTTTTACCTCCATACCAGTTAGATTCCCATCCGTGGATGTAACCTAATCTATTTCCAATTGGATTTGTCTTTTGTCCCATGTTATCTCTACTTATTTAGCACCATCAACTATGATGGTAACGTGGTTAGATCTTTTTCTAATTCTATGAGCTCTTCCTTGAGGTGCAGCTTGAATACGTTTCATCATCATTGCACTATCAACTTGAATTGATTTAACAACTAATTTTTCGTCTTCCAAACTTTTACCTTCATTTTTTTGTTCCCAATTAGCAATTGCTGAACGCAATAACTTCTCAAGACTTTTTGAAGCAAATTTTGAATTATGTTGCAATATATTTAGAGCTTTATTTACTTCTACTCCCCTTACAAGATCTGCAACTAATCTCATCTTTCTCGGAGCGATCGGAGAAGATTTTAACCCAGCAACAGCTGTAGTTAATTTCTCTGATTTCAATTTCTCAGCTCTGATTCTTTTTCTAGCACCCATTTTACTAAAAAATTATCGTTTTTTATTTTTCTTATCTGCACCGTGACCGCGGAAGTTACGAGTTGGTGAAAATTCACCTAACTTATGTCCAACCATGTTTTCAGTTACGAATACAGGAATAAACTTATTCCCGTTGTGAACAGCTACTGTCAAACCAACAAAATCTGGAGTGATTGTAGATGCTCTTGACCATGTTTTTAATACAGCCTTACTTTTTGAAGCTTGAGCTTCGTCAACGCGTTTCATTAACTTATAATGAACAAACGGCGGTTTCTTTAACGATCTACTCATATCTTATTTTTTTCTTTTCTCAATAATAAACTTATCTGAATACTTTGTCTTTTGACGAGTTTTGTATCCTTTAGCAGGCATACCGTTACGAGATCTTGGATGACCTCCGGAATTTCTACCTTCACCACCACCCATTGGGTGATCCACAGGATTCATTACTACACCACGAACTCTAGGTCTTCTTCCTAACCAACGAGAACGACCAGCTTTACCAGACACTACTAAACTGTGCTCAGAATTTGAAACAGATCCGATTGTTGCTAAACAAGTTGTCAAAATCATTCTAGTTTCACCAGAAGGCATTTTAACGATTGCATAACGACCATCACGAGCGTTTAATTGAGCATAAGTACCAGCTCCTCTAGCTACTGCTCCACCTCTTCCTGGTTTTAATTCAATGTTATGAATTACAGTACCAAGTGGAACATCACTTAAAAACATTGCATTTCCAACATTCGGAGTTGCAGTTTTTCCTGAAACAACTGTATCACCTACTTTTAAACCATCTGGTGCGATAATGTATCGTTTTTCACCATCAGCATAAAACAACAATGCAATACGAGCAGTACGATTTGGATCATACTCAATCGTGTTGACAGTTGCAGGGATATCCTGTTTGTCTCTTTTAAAATCAATGATACGGTATTTTTGTTTGTGACCACCACCAATATACCTCATGGTCATTCTACCGTCATTGTTACGACCACCAGACTTGCTGATACCTTCCGTCAAACTCTTTTCAGGGATGTTGGTAGTTACCTCAGCGTAAGTGCTGTTGATCTTGTGTCTTTGCCCTGGAGTGGTAGGCTTGAATTTTTTAAGACCCATTACTTTTTGTTAAATGTTATTAAACAAATCAATCGTTTCTCCATCTGCAACCGTAACTATTGCCTTTTTCCAAGGGTTGTTTGGTTGAGTAACGATACCTTTATTGGTGTGTTTCACCGAGGATTTACCGCCGCCATATGTCATTGTATGTACTTTCGTAATATGAACGTTATACATTTTTTCGACAGCTTTTTTTATCTCTATTTTATTAGCACTTTTTGCTACAGAGAAAGTAAAACGGTTACGAGTTTCACTCGCAGCGGTTGCTTTTTCTGTAATCAATGGCTTTTTGATAATTGTATTCATTTCTAGATTAGTTTAGAATCTTTTCGATTACTTCGATTGAACTTTCAGCTAAAACTACTTTTTTAGCATTTAATACATCAAATGTATTAAATGAATCAGCAGTTACAACTTTCACGCGTTTTAAGTTTTTAGATGACAAATAAACATTATCATTTTTTGAACCTAAAATCAACAATACTTTTTCATTTTGCAATTCCAAACCACCAATCATATTAATGAATTCTTGTGTTTTGATTGCAGTGAATGTAGGATCTTCCAAAACAATAATTGCATCAGTAGTTGCCTTATATGTAAAAGCAGATTTACGAGCTAATTGTTTTAATTTAACATTCAATTTGAAATGATAATCTCTTGGTCTTGGTCCAAAGATACGACCTCCACCGATTCTAGTTCCAGACTTAACACTACCTGCACGAGCACCACCAGTACCTTTTTGTTTTTTAATCTTGCGAGTTGAACCAGAAACCTCTGCTCTCTCTTTTGATTTATGGGTACCTTGACGACGATTAGCCAAGTGTTGTTTTACATCTAAGTAAATTGCATGATCATTTGGTTCTATACCAAAGATTGCATCCGAAAGAGTTACTTTTTTAGAAGTAGCTTTTCCTTTTTGGTCAAATACTTTTACTTCCATTTTATTTCGCTATTAATACGGTTGAACCTTTAGATCCAGGAACAGATCCTTTAACTACTACGATATTTCTATCAATTAAAACTTTCAAAATTTGAAGGTTTTCCATCATCACACGCTTGTTTCCCATTTGTCCAGCCATACGCATTCCTTTGAATACACGAGCAGGATAAGAACAAGCACCGATTGAACCAGGAGCTCTAAGACGATTATGTTGACCGTGAGTTGCTTGACCAACACCACCAAAACCATGTCTTTTCACGACCCCTTGGAAACCTTTTCCTTTTGAAGTTCCTACTACAGCTACAAAATCACCTTCTTCAAAGATGTTTGCATCTACTGTATCTCCGAGATTTAGACCTTCAAAGCCTTTGAACTCAACAACCTTCATTTTAGGAGTTGTGTTTGCTTTTTTGAAGTGACCTTTCAATGCATTTGGAGTTCTGTTATCTTTACGTTCTCCAAAGCCCAATTGAACTGCCTCATACCCATCTCGATCTTGTGTCTTTAACTGAGTTACGACACAAGGACCAACTTCTAACACTGTGCATGGTGTTGCCTTACCCTCGGCACTGTAGATGCTAGTCATTCCGATTTTTCTACCAATTAATCCAGGCATACTTTACTATTAATTATTAATTATAAATTATGAATAATGTGTGAACATTAAACTTTAATTTCTACATCAACTCCACTAGGAAGTTCTAAACGCATTAAAGCATCAACTGTTTTTGAAGAGGATGAATAAATGTCTAACAATCTTTTGTAAGAACATAATTCAAATTGCTCACGCGCTTTTTTGTTAACGTGTGGAGATTTCAAAACCGTGTAAATTCTTTTGTGCGTTGGTAAAGGAATTGGACCGCTAACTACTGCTCCAGTTGCCTTTACAGTTTTTACGATTTTTTCAGCTGACTTGTCAACTAAATTGTGATCGTAAGACTTTAATTTGATTCTAATTTTTTGGCTCATTTCCTAATTATTAAGCGTTTACTTTACCGTTTACTTTTGCGATTACCTCTTTAGCAACATTTGCAGGTGCTTCAGCGTAATGTGAGAATTCCATTGAAGAGTTTGCACGACCTGAAGACATAGTTCTCAATTGTGTAACATATCCAAACATTTCAGATAAAGGAACATCAGCTTTAACAACTTTTGCACCATTTCTATCATCCATACCTCTCATCATTCCACGACGACGATTTAAATCTCCAACGATGTCACCCATATTTTCTTCTGGACAAACAACTTCTAATTTCATAATCGGTTCCAAAAGGATAGGTGTACATTTTTTTACCGCTTCACGGTAAGCCATTCTAGCACAGATTTCAAAAGATAAAGAATCTGAATCGACATTATGGTAAGAACCATCCATCAATTCAACTTTCATAGTATCCATTGGGTATCCCGCTAAAACTCCATTTTTCATAGACTCTCTGAAACCTTTTTCAACTGAAGGAATAAATTCACGTGGAATATTACCACCTTTAATTGTATTTACGAATTCTAAACCTGGCTTATCATCCTTGTCTTGAGGAGTAATTTTAACAAAAATATCAGCAAATTTACCACGACCACCAGATTGTTTTTTGTAAACTTCTCTATGTTCAATTCCTGAATTAATTGCCTCACGGTAAGAAACTTGAGGTGCACCCTGATTTACTTCAACTTTAAATTCTCTTTTCAAACGATCGATAATAATTTCAAGGTGAAGCTCACCCATTCCACTAATAATTGTTTGTCCAGTTTCTTCGTCAGTATTTACTTTAAAAGTAGGATCTTCTTCAGAAAGTTTATTTAAACCAATACCTAACTTATCTTGATCAGCTTGAGTTTTAGGCTCAATAGCTAAACCGATAACTGGATCTGGGAAATTCATAGATTCTAAGATAATTGGAGCATTTTCAGCACACAATGTATCTCCAGTACGAATATCTTTAAATCCAACAACAGCACCAATATCACCAGCACCTAACTCATCAATTGAATTTTGCTTGTTTGCGTGCATTTGGAAGATACGTGAAATACGCTCTTTGTTCTCAGTACGTGTATTGTAAACATAAGAACCTGCAGGTAATTTACCAGAATAAGCTCTAATGAAACATAAACGACCTACGAAAGGATCTGTTGCAATTTTAAACGCTAAAGCAGCAAACGGCTCATCGTAAGATGGTAAACGTGTTACTTCTTCATCTGTTTTTGGATTGATTCCAGTAATACCAGCAGTATCCATTGGAGAAGGAAGAATTTCCATCACCATATCTAACATTGCTTGAACACCTTTGTTTTTAAAAGAAGAACCACACATCATTGGAACAACTTTTCCTGAGATAGTTGCTTGACGTAATGCGTCTAAAATTTCTCTTTCAGTTAATGAATTTTCATCTTCGAAGAATTTCTCCATTAAAGTTTCATCAAATTCAGCAACTGCTTCCAATAATTCACTTCTAAGTCTTCTTGCTTCGTCGATAATATCAGCTGGGATTTCAACTTCCTGAAAAGTCATTCCCATATCATGATCATTCCAAACGATACCTTTAAAATTGATTAAATCAACAACTCCTTTGAAGTTATCTTCATCACCAATATTAATTTGTAACGGCAAAGCATGACTTCCTAACATTTCCTTAACTTGTTTACACACCATTAAGAAATCTGCACCTTGACGGTCCATTTTGTTTACGAAACCAATTCTTGGAACATTATAATTGTTTGCTAATCTCCAGTTTGTTTCAGATTGAGGTTCAACACCATCAACTGCAGAAAACAAGAAAACTAAACCATCTAATACTCTTAACGAACGATTCACCTCAACTGTAAAGTCAACGTGTCCCGGTGTGTCGATAATATTAATGTGGTAATCTTGTCCTCTATACTTCCAATTTACTGTTGTTGCAGCTGAAGTAATTGTGATACCTCTTTCTTGCTCTTGCTCCATCCAGTCCATTGTAGCTCCACCATCGTGAACTTCACCAATTTTATGATTTACACCTGAGTAAAAAAGAATACGCTCTGTTGTTGTTGTTTTACCAGCATCGATATGAGCAGCAATTCCAATATTTCTTGTATATTTTAGATCTCTAGCCATTTTGATTAAAATCTAAAGTGTGAAAATGCTTTATTTGCTTCAGCCATACGTAAGGTATCTTCTTTCTTTTTATACGCTGCACCTTCTTCTTTAGAAGCAGCAATAATTTCTGAAGCTAATTTACCAGCCATTGATTTTTCGTTTCTCTTACGAGAGTATCCGATTAACCATTTCATCGCTAAAGATGCTTTTCTGTCTTCACGAACAGGAGTTGGGATTTGGAAAGTAGCTCCACCTACACGGCGGGATCTAACTTCCACACTTGGAGTTACATTTTCTAGCGCTTTTCTGAACGCATCTAAACCTGTTGTATCTTCTAGTTTTCCGTCAACGATTTCTAATGCATCATAAAAAATCTTGAATGCAAGATTCTTTTTTCCATCATACATTAAGTTGTTCACGAATTTTGTTACTTGAACATCATTAAACTTTGGATCTGGAAGGATCGGGTTCTTTTTGGCTTTTCTTCTTCTCATTACTTAGAAAGCTTTAAATTATTTTTTTACTTTTGGTCTCTTAGTACCATACTTAGATCTTCTTTGTGTACGACCTTCAACACCAGCTGTATCTTCAGCGCCTCGTACGATGTGGTATCTTACCCCTGGAAGATCTTTAACTCTTCCACCACGCACAAGCACTAAGGAGTGCTCCTGTAAATTGTGTCCTTCACCTCCGATATAAGCATTAACTTCTTTACCGTTCGTTAGTCTAACCCTAGCAACTTTTCTCATTGCTGAATTAGGCTTTTTAGGAGTAGTGGTGTAAACCCTTACACATACCCCTTTGCGCTGCGGGCAAGAATCAAGAGCAGCAGATTTGCTTTTCTTAACGTTTGCCGTGCGTCCTTTGCGAACTAATTGTTGGATAGTTGGCATAAATTACTCTAACTTTATATTAATAAATAATTATCTCAAACATACTTTGAGGGGTGCAAAGATATAAAGAAAATCTTAGTTTGCAAACCTTTATGTAAAATAATTGATTTTTTTTAACATTATGGTGTTTATTACTTTTTTTTGGATAGAAGATTGGTAAGAATTGACAAGATGGATTTAAACGCAAATTTCGCAATACTTTTTTTGACACGAAGACACAAAGGTTACACGAAGGACACAAAGAGTGAAATAGGAAAATTGTTTTTTGGATGATCTTTAACATAAAAAGCTCACATTTCTGAGAGCTTTGCTTAATTTTTAATTTTTTTATTTAAAATTTCTTTCAAAATAAATCTTGGGTTTATGGAGGAATTTAACAGTTTTAAAGTAGTTTTATCTTTTTCAATTATTGCCAATTCAAGAATCTTTTTAGCTTTCCCAAATTCACCCATGTCAAATAAAAGCTTTTGTAAATTTTGCAAATTTTCTTGATTATTTTCTGTCCAATATTCTAAATCACTTATTACATCATTTTTATCATAATTAATTTTTATAAAAACGCTATCATACTTATTTTTGTAGAAGCCAAGACATAAATCATATGACTTTGCAAACGATTTTTTAAAATCAAACAGATATTGTGAAATTACAGTATCTTCAAAAATGGATTTTTCTCTTTCAATTTTTTCAATAATTATTTGTCTTAGATTTATCAAAGAATCAATTTTAGCTATTTCTATGCTGATTTCATTGATCTTAATAAGTAAAATTTCATTTTGGGAGTACAAAACATTTGCTTCATTGTAAAATTTAAGAGCAGTTCTAAATTTTTTATCTTTTGCAAACTCATCAGCTTTTTTTGATAACTCTAAAAATTTTATTTGTTTTAAACGTTCTTTTTCTTCCACCTCTTTTTTTCTAATTTTTTCTTTTTTAATTTCCTCAACTTTTTGACACTCAATTTCAATTTCCTCTCTACTCAAAATATAGATTTTCTGAAACAAAATGTTTTTATCAATTTGTATAATTCTAAAGAAATCATTTGAACTCCCATCTTCTCCAACTTCACTTAAACTGCATTGATATTTTATTTCTCCATTTTTAAACTCAAACATTGAATTCCCCTCAACTTCAAATTCTTGATACAAACCATTTTCTAATATTAAATCAGGTATTTCGTCCCAAGGTTTTGAAACTCCCCACATACAAAAACGAAAGTTGTCATCGTTTATTTCGTCAATTCTTACTCTATGGGTTTCTGTTACAAATGAAATTATGGGTTTTTGGAAAGCGAACAATGACTCATGTAAACTTTTTTTTTCACAATTAATGATATCCTTAATTTCTTCAAATTGCTTAGTAGTTTGATGATTAACCGCTAGCAATTTACCTTCAATACTCAAACAAACTTCACCATTATTAAATGTAAATTTGTCTCCCATTTCTTCCCATTCAGAAAAAGAAGAATTTACAATTAATTCAATTAATTGTTTGTCAAAAATTTCTTCAAATCTGTTTAAAAATTCTTGTTTGTTTTTTATTCGAGGCAAAGGATAAAGTCTCTCAAAAGGAAAAGCAACATTTTTAGCTAATTCATCAATTCTATTATTTTTTAAAGACGAAATGAATTTTGATACCTCAATTTCTTTAATCTGTATTTGTTCTATTATTTCTTTTATCGATTCAAACATGCTATGTCCCAACGAATTGGGGATGATATTTGACCATTCAGAATAATAGTAATCTTCTTTATGTAAAATCACATCCCCCTTTGCATTATAATAAATCAATTCAACTGTTCTATCTTTTTCAGTTGATAAGTCAAATTCCATTAATTGCATTACCGAACTTGCGAACTGATTTTTGATTTTTTCTTTTTTTTTAAACTCAAGTTTTATCCAAAATTTAACTTTTACCTTGTCAGAATTAGGGTGGTTTTTTGAATACCATGAATTATCATCCCGAACATCTTCTTTAATCGGTTTATTTAAAATATATACATCAAGCTCATTTACTTTTGAAGTACAAAAAATCCAATCTCCATCATATTCTATTTGTGAAAAAGAGAATGAACTAATAGAAAACGCAACAAATAAAATAAATATGATATTTTTCATTTATGATTAAATCAATTCCTGTTTCTTTTTTGCAAACTCTTCATTGGAAATTATTCCTTCATCTAAAAGTTGTTTGTATTTTCTAAGTTCATGAAAATTTGTTTCTATTGACATAGGTTTAGCATCTGATTTTAGAACAGTTTTTTCATTCATAACACCACAAATTATCGCCTGAATTACTCCTAAAATGACAATTAAATACAAACCATAACCTATTGAAACACTCATTGACAATGCGTTCTCAAAAGCACTATCTACTTTTGGTTCAAATCGAGATTGAATTTCCGAAATTCCTAAATAGCCAAAAAAAGAAACCAATAATGGTAAAACTATTTCAATAATATTTGTAGCTGTTGATTTTTTAATTATTTTATTAGATATTTGAATAATACTTCCAAAGATAAAAGTTAAATAAATTATTCCCAAAATAATCATTATTGGTATTATCTCCTCAAAACGTTCAGATAATTTTATTGCATTAATGGGGCCAAAAAGAGGAAGGTTTACCCACGGCATTATAAAAGTCAAAAGTCCAATTATATTTATTGATAAAATTAGAATACTTTCAATTGGCGTTTTTGTATTTGTTAAATTTTCTTTTTTGTCCCTGTTCAATAATAAAAAATAATTTAGTATTACGAATATTGAAATTAATAAAGTTAATTGTTGCATTGTATATTTTTTAGTTTCTATATGGATCGCCAGAAGCGGCAGTTGCAATACAGATAATATGCAAAATCATTCCTGGAATTATCAATAGCAAATATCCAATAGTTGTAAAAATGAGCCATAATATACCACTTATTATGCTACCTTTATACATTTGCCCTGCTCCAGGTATTATAATACTCAGAAGTATTGCAGCTCCAACACTCCATTTTGGTGTTTGTCTTCTTTCCATAATCATTATATTTTTTCACAAATATACAAAATTATATGCATATACGCATATATTCAAAAGTAAATTATTCAGTTTATTTGAAATCATGGATAAAAACAATGAATTTCTACTTAAAATAGGCAATAATTTACGAAAAAATAGAATTCAAAAAAATATGAGCATGCAGTGTTTAGCAGATTATTGCAACATTGACAAAAGCACCATTTATAGAATTGAAAAAGGAAGTTTAAATCCTACAATTGTTATGTTAAATACAATTTGTGAAACATTAGAAATAGAAATTCAAAATTTAACAAGTTGCAATTAGTGGTTATATAATGCTAGCCGTAATAAAATACAACTTGTATTTTATTGAAAAACTTGTTGCTGAGCAAAAAGCAGAGATTCCATTTTTGCGAGAATTGGTAAAAAAAGAAGGGAGTATTGTAAATTTTGGGTTGGGAAGTTTTCATAAAATTTAAATTGTTATTATTAATTAGTAAAGAAATTGTCTAGACCAGATTAATCGCATCCCCAACTGCAACATGAGTAATTGCCAAAATTCTTTGGAATTGTTTTTTTCAATTTTCATTTTCCAAATCAAAATCTTACCTTTGCATTATGGAAAATTCTTTGGATTATTTAAGTGGTTTGAACGAAAGTCAGCGGGAAGCAGTTGAGAATATTGATGGACCAATGATGGTTATTGCTGGTGCTGGATCTGGAAAAACACGTGTTTTAACATATCGTATTGCACACATGCTGAATCGCGGAGTGGACGCTTTTAATGTCTTAGCCTTGACTTTCACCAACAAAGCTGCCAAAGAAATGAACGAAAGAATTCATTCTATTGTGGGAAATTCTGAATCAAAGAATTTGACAATGGGAACTTTTCACTCTGTTTTCTCTCGTATTTTGAGATTCAATGCTGAGAAAATTGGTTATCCTACAAATTTCACGATTTACGATACTCAAGATTCTAAAAGCTTGATGAAAGACATCGTTAAAGAATTAAATTTAGATGACAAAGCTTACAAACCAAGCATGATTTTGGGAAGAATTTCTGCTGCAAAAAATAATTTGATCTCTCATGAAGCTTATGCTGAAAATACGGAAATTCAAACGGAAGACCATTTAGCGAAACGACCTGAAATGGCTCGTTTGTATCGGGTTTATGTAAATCGCTGTCAAAAAGCGGGTGCGATGGATTTTGACGATTTACTTTTTCAGACGAATGTTTTGTTGAGAGATTTTCCTGATGTGTTGCAACATTATCAGCATAAATTCAAATATATTTTAGTTGATGAGTACCAGGATACAAATTATGCGCAATACCTCATCGTGAAAAAATTAGCTGCGGTTTTTGAGAATATTTGTGTCGTTGGAGATGATGCTCAAAGTATCTATTCTTTCCGTGGAGCGAATATTGAAAATATCTTAAACTTCAAAAAAGATTACCCAGATTTTCGCATGTTCAAATTGGAACAAAATTATAGAAGTACAAAAAGTATTGTTGAGGCAGCAAATTCTGTAATTGCAAAAAATCAGGACCAAATTAAAAAAAGCGTTTGGACAGACAATGAACTGGGAAGTCCGATTACGATTTTGAAAACCATGACTGACAACGAAGAAGGAAAAGTTGTTGCAAACAAAATTTACGATAAAAAACAAGGCGAAGGATTAGACTTTAAAGATTTTGCTATCTTATATAGAACAAATCGTCAGTCGAGAACTTTTGAGGAATCGATGCGAAAATTAAATATGCCGTACAAAATTTATGGCGGACTTTCATTTTATCAACGCAAGGAAATTAAAGATTTACTTTCTTACTTTAGACTTGCTGCAAATCCGAAAGATGAGGAAGCTTTAAAACGTGTCATCAATTATCCTAGAAGAGGAATTGGGAAAACAAGTATTGAGAACATCGTAATTACTGCGAATCAATTTGGTGTGAGCATGTGGGATGTGATTTCTAATTTTTCGCAATATCCAGCTGCTATAAATGGTCCGACTAAAGCTAAGATTTCTGAATTTGCAACCATGATTAAAAGTTTTTCGGCAGAAATTGATACGAAAGATGCTTACACAATGGCGCATTTAATTGCAAAATCTTCTGGAGTTTTAAAAGATTTATACAGCGAAAAAGATAAAGGTCCAGAAGAAGTGGAGCGTTATCAAAATATTGAAGAACTTTTAAATGGTATTCAAGCGTTTTCAGACGAAGGTTCGGAGGAAGAAATGAGAACACTTTCAGGATTTATGATGGATGTTGCTTTATTGACTGATGCCGATAATTCAAAAGATGAGGATAAAAATAAAATTTCCCTAATGACAATTCACTCAAGTAAAGGATTGGAATTTAAGCATGTATTTTTAGTTGGTTTGGAAGAAAATCTTTTCCCATCGCAAATGGTTTTAAATTCTAGAACGGAATTGGAAGAAGAAAGACGCTTATTTTATGTTGCCTTAACTCGAGCTGAAAAAACCTGCACAATTTCCTATTCTGTTTCTCGATTCGTTTGGGGAAATTTAACGTCGACTGAACCAAGTCGTTTCTTGACTGAAATAAATAAAGATTTTGTTCAACAAGAAAATCCTTATGGAAAAGTTGGTGCTGGAACAAGTTTAGGAGGAAGATCACTTAATTCTAGTTCTTCATTAGCTGAAAAACCATTTACTGGTGGTTTAAATAAAAGTTTCGTTGCACCAAGAAATTTAAGTTCTTTGGATAGTTTGAGTTCAAAACCTTCAAAAGGAAATAGCCAACAAGATCTAAAAGTTGGCTACAATGTACAACACGAACGTTTTGGAAAAGGAAAAATTATTGAAATAAATGGTGTTGGTGACGATAAAAAAGCAACAATTTTCTTTCCTAAAGAAGGAAGTAAAACACTTTTATTAAGGTTTGCGAAATTGGATGTTTTGGAGTGATACTTCGACAGGCTCAGTGTGAAAGTTTTGAGTGATAATTTTTTCTCCTAAAGATTTATAGAATAATTTAAACCTTTGAAACTTGGGAAAACTTGATTATTATTTTTACTTCCAAATCGATAACTAACTCCCATTCCGATATTAAAATTATAATTAGAAAGCAATTCTTTGTTTTTAACTAAAAGTTGATCAACAGAAATATCACCTTTTCGAATGTTAATTTGGTCGTTAACAAAAGCATAATTTCCCCAAATTGCAAAGTTCAATCCTTTGAAAAGTCGGGTAGAAATTGCTCCATTTATGCTGAATTGATTTTTACTGAAATCATGAAGGTAATTACTCCAAAAAAAACCTACATTGATACTTCCCCAAGGTTCTGTAAATGATGAAATTAAAGATATATTTTGTTGCATCAACATTTCCTTTGATTTAAGGTAAATCGTTGTATCCATGTATTGCTGAAATTGTGGTCCAATTTCAACCGCAAAAACCATCCTCTTTGTATTAAAATCTTTGTAAGGAAAAATACTATATTCAAGTCGAGGTTGCAGTGAAACGCGGTGTTTGTAATTACTAAAAATAGAATTCATATAGTAATTTGAAATTCCAAGCGCTAGATGTTCATTCATTTTTGCAGAATGATTTAATTCACTGCTATAACTCTGAAAATCGTACACATAAACTTCACCATTGTCTTTAAATTCTTGCTTTTCACGATATGCATTAAAATAGCCAACTGTTCTAGATTTTTCAGTTTCTCTATTTATTGAAATATAACCTGTTCCACTCATGTTAAAATAATTTGCATTACCATCAGAATAACCATTTAAGCCTAGTTGAAAAACCCAATAATTCCAAGGATCTTTGACAATTGAGTCAATTACAAGTGCTTCTCGTTTTGGAAAATTAATTTCAATCGTTTTTCCAATTTCAGTTTTTTTCAAAAGTGGAAATAATGCAATTTTAAGGTTTTTTGACAGTAAATTTCGCTTTTCATCTTCTGTTAAGTTTGGGTCTATATAGTAGCTCATCGTGTCAGAGAGGTTTTCAAATGAATTTCGACCAACTAAAATTAAATTACTAATTGCACCGCCATTACTATTCCATTGATTTTTAATGATGACATGAACATCGGAATCAGTTCTATCTCTAACAAATGTTAAGATATCCAAATCATTTCTAATATAATCTAAATAACATTCTCCACCATTGGAGCAATCCAAAAAAACGGACAAAGAACTTGGCAACTTAGCGCTTGTTTGTGCTTGAGTTTGAATGAGAATGAATAAAGCTAAAGTGATGAGTAAGTATTTCATACGTTAAATTTAGGAGTGCAAAAATAAATTTTCAACTTAAATAAAAACTAACGTATTAGTTAATATTCGTTAAGAAAATCGATTTTGTAAAATAATTTAAGTTGAATTTATAAACTCAAAAAACTGAAATGGTTACACGTAAAATAAAAAAGTCAGAGGCGATAGTTATCGAATCTGACTTAGATTATAAAAATTCAAAAGATGGAATTTAGACTTACTTGTTCAAAAAGTAATTTTTTAATTGTGAATACAATCTACCTTATATCTTACTAAACTACAGTCTTTTAATAACTCTTTCACATCTTTAATAAATTGAATTTTTCTGTTCTCTTTTAAAAATTGCACACAATAATCTAACTCACCTTCCCGACCCCAGTTAGAACTTAATATTTTAATTGCATCTTTATTTTCTTTTTGAAAATCATCAACGAATTTCAAAAATTTATCGTTTGCATTTTGATCTATTCCTCCGCCAATACTAATAAATGATACATTATAATTTGTAAGTGCAACGTGAGTTTCGACTGAGGTTTTATTCTTCGATTTGAAAAGCGTTTTGCAACTCGAACAATACAGGAGAATTAAACTAATAATCAGAAAATTATAAATTAATTTCATTGTAATTCTTTAAAAAATTAAGACTATTTTTTTATGAAAAGTTTCATCTTTATTGCTCATTATTAAATAATAAACACCAGTTTTACAATGTGAAATATCAATTTTATTGTTTTCAAAAGGTATAATTTGTTTTGAAAAAACTTCTTTGCCTGCAATATCAATTACATTTACTTCAAATTCGTTGTTGATAGAAGAAAATAAGTCAAAAATTCCATTTGATGGATTTGGAACAACAGAAATCCTTATGTCTTGTTTTCCTTCAATTGATGAAGAAGGAGGTTCACAACCATTTGAAATTAACAAACCACTTCTTTGATTAAATAATACTGCATCCATTCTACTGGTCTGACCAGCTGTAAAAGCTGTCAATACGATATCATTAGAATAATCCATGTAATTTTGGAACATATTTCCAGGATAATTTGGCGAACAATTATCAAGCATTGGGAAAGTTGGAGTACCATATGTAGGAACATCTTGTTGTGGTGTATCATCAACTAAATCATCTTCTTGGCAACCACCAGAATCGCCCCAAATGTGCCTTAGATTTAACCAATGACCAATTTCATGTGTAGTTGTTCTTCCTTTGTTATAAGAAGGATTCAAATTCCCAACACTACCAAAACAATCATATTTTATAACAATTCCATCTGTAATTGGTTCATCGCCAGGAAACTGCGCATATCCCAAAAGTGATTCATTAACACCTCCAAAATCAACTATCCATATATTTAAATATTTGTCACTATCCCAAACGGTTTGAGGTTTAAGGACACTTTCAATCTCTTGCTTGGTCCAATTCACTTGTCCGCCATCGATTCTTTCAATTCCTGTAGTTGCATTTCCAAATTCGTCTTGTTGTGCGAAACAAAATTCAATTAAAGCATCATCAGACAAACCTCTTATTGCTGCTGGAGTAGAATTTATATCAGCATTTAACCTTCTAAAATCTTGGTTTAAAACGTTAATTTGAGAATTAATTTGGGCAGTACTTATATTTACACCATTCCCAATAGCTTCACCATTATGAATTACATGAACTATCACTGGAATTGTGACAACTGTTCTTGGTGTGTAAATGAGTTTAACCTCTAATGATGCACACAATTGATTACTCTGGCAGTCAAATTCATTTACAAGAATATCATAAGATCCTGAAGTTATAGGGTTGAAAAACACAACTGATTGAGCACCACACCAGTCATCATTGTGAGCAACAGCTGTATTGGTATTTGATTTATAAATTGTAATTTGTGTATCAAAATTATCTACTCCGCACGTTGAAATTTCATAAATATTTCCTGCGATTAGGTTCGTAACGGTAACATATTCACCACCATAAACACAATTAGGATTTGGACTTACAACACTACTTAAATTTGCTGGAGCTGTAACAGTAGTAAAATACGTGTTGAAATTACTACATAAGGACTTTGAGTTTTGTTTAGAATCCTTGTTATCAACAGAAATTCTATGTTTTATTTTCCCGTGTTCTTCAATCCACGTTTGATTTTCTTCCTCTATTTTTTCTATGCGTCCCTTCAATGTTGAATCTTGCACCATCCTTTCGTTCAAATTTTGCATTGTTCCACATTGTTCTTGTGAAACACCAGTGGCTACTACAAATAAGCTCAAACATAAAAAAAGTAAATCTCTCATTTTTTAAATTTTATTTCGTTTTTAAAATAAATCTATCGTATACCCAATTAAAATTATAATTCTCACTAGGTAATTCTTTTATTTTAGGATTTTCGTCTAATTCTGATTCATAGATTATAATTTTAGAGTCCATTTTTAATTCATAAAACTCGTTTTCATCCGATTTGATAATTTCAATGTCTCTTTCAATAACAGATATTAAATCGTCAGCGACTTCTGATTTATAATACATAAATGCAATTTCTGAAAAATCTGATTCATTAAGTCGAAACCAATATTCATATTCTGTACCAATTGGACCACCCCCAGCTAATTCTTCGCCATTCAATGAAAATACAAACTCATTATTCCCAATTTGAATGATTTTTTTTCGAGGAACAAAACCACCTTGACCAAGCTTAGAAACTGAACGATTAAAATTTAATAATTTCCATGAAGATTTTTCTTCGACAAAAAGAGCCATACCTTCAGTTGGTGAACAACCAGCACAACTATTTTCTCCAAATTCATGATGTTCAATACTTCTTAAAACAACTAAAGCGAAGTTTAGAGTATCATTTTTATAATATAAAACCGAATCAACATTTGTATAAACCAATCCGTCATCAGAAACAGGTACATTTTCTTTAGGATATGGTTTCCAAGCAATGGCAGAATATTCAGAGTTTATTTTTCCATTAAACAAGAGGTTTAATATTTTTTCGGAAGTAAAATCTTTTTTAGAAATTACAAATTCAGAACTTTTTTGTGGAATTTCTAAAAATTGAGAAAAATTAAAATTGCTTATTGATAAAATCGCAAAAAGAATAAAGGATATTTTTTTCATAAGATTAGATTATGGATTTATTAATCGGAAAATGCTCTTCTTGCACTAATAATTAATTTTAAGGATTAAATGTATATGTGTTTTTACCTGTTTCTATTTTGAATTTAGAAAATGAAGCAGAATTTTTACACTCTATTTTATCTGAAAACCTTATTTCAAATGCAGAATTTAAATTTATGCAAAATGAATAACCGCCCCCCCATTCACCTTCTGAGTTTTCTTGTTCAGCATGAATGTAGATATTACCAATATAGTTATCAAAATCAAGTTTTTTTGGACTGTATGGGTCGATAGAATACCACCCCTCAGATGTCCAACTTTCGTTTTCATAATCGTAACAAACTAATGCAAATACTAAGTTTTCTGATGTATTATTATAAAATTCAATCTGATTTTGAGAAAAAGATAAAAAAGAAATAAAGACTAATACTAGACAAAAATATTTTTTTTTCATATTAATTAATTTAAAAATTATTTTTTTGCTTTTACTTTTATAGAGAATGAAGTTACAAAACCACCTGTTAACGTACAGATTAACAAATCAGTTACCCTAAACTTTGTAATAACTTCACAAGCTCCATCACTTGGCGTATTAACACTTGTTCTTCCAATAGGAATTAAACCCCAAAAAAGCCACATCTGCTTTCCTTTGTCAAAAACATATTCATTTCCTTGTTTTTCACGAAATTGACCAACTTGAGTTTTTGTTGTCATGCATGAAGTAATAAAAACACCTAATAAAAAAATTA